>NZ_JASCPA010000050.1:0-39784 GCF_029959715.1 Pseudomonas sp. PS02288
CCAGGGCGACGAAGTCATCGCCCAGCGCATCGATCTCGGCGGCGATGGCGTCGAGGAAATCGGCGCGTCTGGCCGCCGACAGCGTGCGGTAGGTCGGATAGGCGGCTGCGGCGGCCTTGGCGGCGGCGTCGACCTCGCCAAGCGTGGCCTGGTGAAAGTCGTAGGGCAGCTTCTCGCCGGTGCTGGCGTCGAGGCTGTGCACGACGACGTCGCCCAGGGCGCTGCGCGCGCCGTTGATGTAGTTCTGTCCGAGTATCTGCATGTTGGTTTCTCCCGTGCTGGAAATGAAAAACGGCCATAGCCGGCCCCCGAGCGTGGGAGCGGCGATATGGCCGTGCGGGGGCGGGCGTAGCTTACAGACCGACGTCCGGCAACTGGGGGCGGTTCGCCAGGGCCTTGGCCATGATGGCCTCGACGTGGGCGCGGTCTTCACCGCGCAGCAGCAGGCGCGGCGGACGGGTCAGTTCGCCGCCGCGTCCGGCGATGGCTTCGCAGAGCTTGATGCACTGCACGAGGTCGGCGCGCGCGTCGAGGTGGAGGATCGGCATCAGCCATTCGTAGATCGGCATGGCTTCCGCGAAACGGCCGGCCTTGCACAGGCGGAAGATGGTTTCGCCTTCCTTGGGGAACACATTGGACATGCCCGACACCCAGCCCTCGGCACCGACGGCCAGGCTTTCCAGTACCACGTCGTCGAGGCCGGCGAAGAGGATGAAGCGGTCGCCGACTTCGTTGCGCACGTCGATGAAGCGGCGGGTGTCGCCGGAGGAATCCTTGAAGCAGACGACGTTGTCGCAGTCGGCCAGGGAAATGAGGATGTCCGGGGTGACGTCGTTCTTGTAGATCGGCGGGTTGTTGTAAACCATCAGCGGCACGTCGGCGTTCTTCGCCACGTAGCGGTAGTGCTCGGCGGTTTCGTAGGGCTTGGAGCCGTACACCAGCGCCGGCATCAGCATGACGCCGTCGACGCCGGCCTTGCGCACCAGGTTGGCGGTCTTGGCCGCGGCCACGCTGGTGAACTCGGCGACGCCGCAGATCACCGGCACACGGCCCTTGGCGGCGTCGACCGCGACTTCGGTGACGGCGATCTTCTCTTCGGCGCTCAGCGAGGTGTTTTCACCCACCGAACCGCAGACCACCAGGCCGGAGACGCCGTCGCGGATCACGTTGGAAATGACCTTGTGGGTCTCCTCGAGGTTGATCGAGAAATCGTCGTTGAATTGGGTGGTGACAGCGGGGAAAACGCCGCTCCAGTTGACCGCTCTGCTCATGGGACCTGTCTCCGGGTGCTAAATGTATTTCGTATACGATAATTGAAGGGCAATGATTTGCCACGCTTTTCTTTTCGCTCCGACGGCCGGAGCGGGTGTTGCAAATGCGTTTGAAAGATTGCCAGGGGTGTCGCTCCTGATGGCCTGGCAATCGTTCCGCGCCGGTCGATGGCGTGCCCTTGGGCACACTCCACGCACCGGCGTTTTTTCTAGATCTTCAATTCCACCGGCCAGGTATCGGAAAGCCGGTATCCGGTCGGCCAGGGATCGCCCGGGTCCAGCAGGTGCTGGTGGGTGCCGGTGATCCAGGCGCGTCCCGAGAGGCAGGGATAGATCGCCGGGCGACCGGCCACTTCGGTCAGCGAGTCGATCCGGCAATGGAATTCCGAGCCGATGATCGAGCGGCCGACGAAGCGCTCGCCGACCTTCAGCTGGCCCCTGGCATGCAGCACCGCCATGCGCGCCGAACACCCGGTGCCGCAGGGCGAACGGTCGATCTTGCCGGGGCGGATGACCACCGCGTTGGCGGCGCTGGCGACGCCGTTGACGTACTCCACCGGGGCGGCGATCTGGCAGAACGAGATATGTCCCCAGTCCGGGTTCAGCGGGTGCACGAAACCGAGCTGCTGGTTGGCCGCCTGGGTGATCTTCAGGCCCACCGCGACCAGGTCGGCAGCCTCATCGGCGCTCAGCGAGAAGCCCAGGCGCCGCGCATCGACGATGGCGAAGCTGTCGCCGCCGTAGGCGGTGTCGACGGGAATCGAGCCGATGCCGTCCACCTCGATCCAGGCATCCAGCCTGTCGACGAACGACGGCACGTTCTTCACCTCGACCCGTTCGGCCTTGCCGTCGCGGCAGTCGGCGATGACCTCCACCAGACCGCCCGGCGCCTCCAGGGTCAGCCGGGTCTGCGGTTCGCTCATCGGCAGGATGCCGCTGTCGAGCAGCACGGTGGCCACGCACAGCGAGTTGGAGCCGGACATCGGCGGCACGTCGGCCGGCTCCATGATGATCCAGCCCATCTGCGCCTTCGGGTTCTTCGCCGGCACCAGCAGGTTGACGTGGCGGAACACCCCGCCGCGCGGCTCGTTGAGTACGAAGTTGCGCAGGACGTCGTCATTCGCGATCCAGCGCGACTGTTCCCACAGCGTATCGCCGGGAGGCGGCGCGACGCCGCCGACGATCACGTCGCCCACTTCGCCTTCGGCGTGGCAGCTGACCACGTGGATGACCTTGCTCGAGCGCATTGTCCGGTCCCTCTTTAGTTGATCGACTTGAGGAAGTCGATGGTTTCCGGCTTCTGCGGGTTGCCGATCACCTGATCGGGCGTGCCGATCTCGTGCACGAGGCCGTTGCGGAAGAACGCCACGCGGTCGGAGACGTCGCGGGCGAAGCGGATTTCGTGGGTCACCAGGACCATGGTCATGCCTTCCTCGGCGAGCAGGCGCATGGTGTCGAGTACCTCGCCAACCAACTGCGGGTCGAGCGCCGAGGTGGCTTCGTCGAACAGCATGTAGTCCGGCGACATGGCCAGCGCGCGGGCGATCGCCATGCGCTGCTGCTGGCCGCCGGAAAGCTTGCCGGGGAACACTTTTAGCTTGTCCGCGAGGCCGACGTGGGTGAGCTGCTTCACCGCCATTTCCTCGGCGTCCTGCTTGCTCCGGCCGAGCACCTTGCGCGGCGCCAGCATGACGTTCTCGAGCACGGTCAGGTGCGGGAAGGCGTTCCACTGCTGGAAGACGATGCCTATCTTCTGCCGCAGCTTGTTGATGTCGGTGCCGGGCGCGTGGACCTCGGTGCCGTCGACGCGGATGCTGCCGCTCTTGATCGACTCCAGGCCGTTGATGCACATCAGCAGGGTCGACTTGCCGGAGCCCGAGCCGCCGATGATCGAGACCACCTCGCCCTTGTTTACCGTCAGGCTGACGCCCTTGATCACGTCCAGCTCGCCGAAGGATTTGTGTACGTTGTCGATCTCAATCATTTTCCTGCCACCTTGTTTCCAGCCGGGCGCCCAGGCGGGCGACCACCAGGCTCATGACGTAGTAGATGAGTCCCGCGATGCACAGCACCAGCAGCGGCTCCTGAATGCGCGTGACGATGGTCTGCGAGGCGCGCAGCAGTTCGACGATGCCGATCCACATCACCAGCGCGGTGTCCTTCATCACCGACAGCACCAGGTTCAGCCAGCCGGGAAAGGCCACGCGGGTGGCGATCGGCAGGACGATGTAGCGCAGGTCCTGCAGGTAGCTGAGGCCCAGCGAGCGGCTGGCGCGGCGCAGATTGAAGGGCACCGCCAGCACGCCGCTGCGGACGATCTCGGTGCAGAACGCCGTGGCATAGATGCCGAGCACGATGCAGGCGACGGTGAAGGCGCTCCAGTTCAGCCCGGCGATGCTCTTGAGCGAGTTGAACAGCACGAACTGGATCAGCAGCGGCACGCTGCGGAAGACGTCGAGCAGCCAGGACAGCGGCAGCGTGGCCCTTGGCAGCAGCGCGCGGAGCAGGCCGCAGAGCACACCGGCGACGGTGCCGATGACCATCGCGCCGAGGGTCAGCAGCAGGGTGATCCAGGCGCCCTGGAGGAGGAACAGGAAGTCGTTCCAGGTGAAGCTGGTGGAGAACATGGTCAGCCTCTCAATAGCGGAACAGGCGCCAGGACAGTATCCGGGCGACCGCCACGATCGCCTTGGCGATCAGGTAATAGAGCACCGCGGCCAGGGCGAAGAACTCGAAGGTGCGGAAGGTCTTCACGTTGTAGTCCTGGGTCACGCCGGTGAGGTCGTTGTTCAGCCCAACGATCACCCCCAGCGAGGTCATCAACACCGCCCAGACCATCTGGTTGGTCAGCGGGTAGAAAACGATCCGCAGCAGTTGCGGCACCACGATCAGCCGGTACGCCTGGGCCGCGCTCATGCCCAGCGAGCGCGCGGCGCGCAGCTGGGTATCGGGCACCGCCTTGAGGCCGCCGCGGAAGTTCTCCGCGAGGTAGCCGGCGTTGTTGAAGGTGATCCCCGCGAGCAGGGCGAACCAGGAGCTGACGTGCAGGCCGAAGGAACCCAGGCCGAAGTAGAGGATGTAGATCTGGAACAGCGACGGCGTATTGCGCGCGATGGAGATCCAGGTCGCGGCGAAGCCGCGCAGCACCGGGTTCCGGCCCTGGCGCATCAGCGTCAGCAGCAGCGCGATGATCACGCCGAAGACCATCGACAGGGCGGCGGTCTCGAAGGTCACCCAGGCGCCGGCGAGCATGTCCGGCAGCGCCTTGTAGGCGGCGCGCCAGTGGAAGGTGTAGTCAAACATGGGCGGGTTCCTCCGTGGCTTCGCCGAGCTGCAGCCAGGCTGGCAAACGCCCGCTGGCGCGCCCGCTGCAGGCGGCGTCGACGCATTCGGCGAGGCTGCCGAAATGCACCCGACGGCCGACCAGCCCCGGTGCGTAGTGGGCGTACTTGCCCGAATTGGTCATCAGGGTGCGCGCGGCCGGCGGAATCACCGGTTCGCCGAGCATGCACCAGCAGGTGTCGGTGACGAACTGCGCGCCGAAGGCCTCCAGCGTGGCGACGTGGCCGGCGTCGCGGGCGCGTTCGTGGATCGTCCGGCCGCAGGTGATCACCAGCGCGGTGTCGGCATGCTTGCGACGGCCGGCGCAGAGCGCGGCGAGGCGCGCGCATTCGCTGAAGGAGAAGTGCGGGTTGCCCAGCGAGACCAGGTCGACCCGCGGTTCCTCGGCGCTGTTCAACTCCCACCAGCTTTCCAGCAGGTCCATGGCGCTGACGCGCAGCAGCCGTGCCGGCGCCTGGCCGCCCAGGGCCCGTTCGGCGCTGGGCGCTTCCGGCGTCACCCCGGCGATGTGGAACATCGGCGCGGCCGAGGTGGTGGCGAAGGCGGCGCCGAAGGCTTTCAGGTCGTCGAGGTCCGGCTGTGCGTGCTCCAGGCCGCAGATCACCGGGATCTCGCTGCCGCAGAGCAGGCCGACGTGGTAGCCGAGAAGCGGGTAGAAGGCATCGTCCAGCTCATCCAGCGCCGGCAGCTCGATGCGCAGGCTGGCGTGGCGCTGGCCCGGCAAGTGGCAGCCGCTGAGCGGCGCGCGGCCGGTCAGGGCAATGCAGATGTCCAGGTAGTCGGGGTACTTCAGGGTGCGTGCGCCGAGCACGCTGTTGGCGTAGACCACCGCGTTGGATTCGGCCCAGACGATCTGCTCGCCGAGGCGCGGCGCGCTGTCCAGCAGGTAGGGCGCGCAGGTGAAGCTGACCTGCGCGCCCATCTCCAGGTAGGCATCGCCGAGCGCGGCTGCGGGCTCGCCGAAGGCGGCGTCGATGCCCTGCTCGCGCCAGCGGCGCTTGTCCACCGAGATCGCGTTGAGCGTGGTCGGCACCTTCACCTGGGCGCCCCATTCCACCAGTTGGCGGGCGAAGCGCAGGCAGGCCGGGCCGGTGTAGATGCAGCCGTCGATGTGCGCCTGGGTGATGTCCAGCAGCGTGTTGGCGCCCTGCAGTTCGGCCATTCGCACGATGATGCCCATGGCCACCTGCGCGGCCCTGCCGTGGATGCCGTCGAGCATTTCGCGGTCCTGCGCGCTGAGCGTCAGGCACGGCGCCTCGGCGACGACGCATACCGGCGCACCGTCGAGCGCGGCAGGTGCGCTGGCGAAACCGTCGACCCGGTTGCCCGACACCCGCACGTGGCGCGCCTCGCGAAGCGCGGCGAAGGCTTCGCGGCCAAGGGCGACCACCGGGATCGAGCGGCCGAACATCTGCTCGGCGATCAGGACGCCGAGGGTGAGAATGTCGTCGACCTGTTCCAGCAGCAGCGCTGCCGGAGCGTGGCCGTTGAGGATCAGTTCCAGCATCACGCTGCTGCCGGTGCAGGAGCCGCGACCGCTGGGAATCGCCAGCACGCGGTCGGTGACGATGGCGCCGCTGAGCGGGTGGTGGCGATCGATGACTTCGCCGCTGAACGGGTCGATGCCGCCCCAGAAACTCAGGCCGAGATCGGCATGCAGCAGCTCGCCTTGCGCCGATCCGGCCACCAGGGCGCGGCCGCTTAGCGATACGTCAGGCATGAAGTCGTTCCCATGAAAGTGGGGTGCGCCCTGCGCACCGTGGGTCGTGCGATGCGCCGCGCTGCCTCGGAGCGGGCAGTGCGCGCGGCGCACCCTACGTGAAGCTCCGCCTATAGCGCGGACTCAGTAGTAGACGCCCGGTACGGTCAGGTTGACCGGCTTGCCGCCGACCCACTTCTCGTACAGCTCGGCGTAGCGACCGGTACGAACCTGCTGGTTGACGAACAGGTTCAGGTAGTGGATCAGGCCGTACTCGTTGCGCTTGGCCGCTAGCGAGACGTAATCGATCACGTAGGGCGCGTCGCCGGCGACTTTCAGGCCCTTGTACTTGCCGGACTTGAGGGTCGAGGCGGCGACGGTGTTGGTCACCACGGTGGCGTCGATGTGGCCCTGGGCAACGGCGAGGATGGTGTCGTTCTGGGTCTGGTAGGCGCGGAAGCTGCCGTTGCCCCAGTCCTTCACGGACTTCTCGAGGGCGATCGCCTCGAAGGTGCCGCTGGTGTTGCCGACGGGTTTGCCCTTGAGGTCGTCGAAGCTGTTGATGCCGGTGTCTTCACGGGTCAGCACGACCATCTGGAAGGCGAAGTACGGCACGCTCATGGCGACCGTCTTGGCGCGCTCCAGGGTGTCCGAGGTGGAGGCGACGATCACGTCGGCACGCCCGGAAACCAGCGCGGGGATGCGGTCGGGGAAGGGAGTTTCGACGACTTCCGCCTCGACGCCGAGGACTTTCGCCAGGTCGTTGCAGTAGTCGACGTCGAAGCCGGCCGGGGCGTTCTTGTCGTCGCGGAAGCCCATCGGCGGGAAGTCCAGGGTGACGGCGCAACGCGGCTTGCCGGACTCGATGATGTCGTCGAGCTTGTCGGCCTGGGCGTTGCCGATCACGCAGGTAGTCATTACAGCGCTGAGGGCTACGGCAAAAGCGGGGTTTTTCATAGGTGCCTCGTTGTGAATGGAAGACGAAGGGTGTGAAGCCGGTTAGGTAATTTCGTATACGATATTTAATATGCAACGGATATGCCGGCTTTTCCGTCGGTGCCCAGCACGCGCCCATGGGCCAGCGCTGCCGCGGCAAAAGGGATTTCGAGCACATGAACGGCGCTAAATCGATTGGCTCGGGCGTGTTACATAAGGGAGCAATGCGAGGGGCGATGCCCCAAGAGGGAACACCCCGGGTAGGCGGGGAGCGCCGGTATCAGCGATGCGAGTCGCGGTACTGGCTGGGGGAGAAGCCGGTCAGGGCGCGGAACTGGCGGCTGAAGGCGCTGTGGTCGGTGTAGCCGCAGCGCAGCGCGATCTCGGTGATCGACAGGTCCTGCTGCAGCAGCCGCGAGGCTTCGCCCAGGCGCGCCTTGTGGATCATCTGCCGCGGGGTGAGCTGGAAGATGCGCTTGCAGTGGCGTTCCAGCTGGGCCACCGAGAGCCCGGCGATGGCGGTGAGCTCGGCCAGGCTGATCGGCCTGGCGAAATGTTCGCGGATGTGGGCGTCCACCGCCGCCAGCCTCCCGTAGGCCGGGTGGGTCGACTGCGGCAGCTGCAGGTCGCGGGAGATGCCGGCGACGCCGATCACCGCGCCCTCGCGATCGCGCAGCGCCAGCTTGTGGGTCAGGCACCAGGTGGGCTGGTTACCGTAGTAAAGGTGCAGCTCCAGCTGGTCGGCCAGTTGCCCGCCGCTGGCCAGCACGCGGCGATCCTGCTCGGTGTACAGCGGCCCGAAACGCGCCGGGAAGACCTCTTCGGCGGTACGCCCGAGCAAGGCCGCCTTGTCCTTGAATCCGCAGCGCTGGGCCAGCGTCTGGTTGACCAGCGCATAGCGCGCCTGGGCGTCCTTGACGAAGAACACCACGCCGGGCAGCGCATCGAACAGCGGTGCGATCTGCTCCAGGCTGGCGAGCAGGTCGGCGAGGGTGGCAGGGGCCGGGGTGGCGAGCAGATCGATCATGGGCGGGGAGAATAAGCGCCGCGCCCGGCACGTGGTAGTGGAAACGCGCGGTTTCGCCGGGCAGACTGCTGCGCTGCCGGGAGGGCTCCCGGCCCCATAACAAGAGAACGTACATGGATATCCAGCTTTTGCTCACTGCCGCCGTGGTGGCGCTGACCATCGGCCTCTGGGCCACGGCGAAACTGCCCGAATACCTCACCGCGCTGCTGTTCTTCGCCGCCGCGATGCTGCTGCAACTGGCGCCGCCGGGGCTGATCTTCTCCGGTTTCGCCTCTGGCGCCTTCTGGCTGGTGCTCAGCGGTTTCGTGCTCGGCCTGGCGATCCAGCAGACGGGACTCGCCGACCGCTGCGCCCGAGCGCTGGCCTCGCGGCTGTCCGGCTCCTACGTGCGGATGGTCTTCGGCGTGATCGGCCTGTGCTACGCGCTGGCGCTGGTCATGCCGTCGAGCATGGGGCGGATCGCGCTGCTGATGCCGATCGTGCTGGCGCTGGCCGATCGCACCGGTCTCGTCGAAGGGCGACGCGGGCGGCTCGGCCTGGCGTTGGCGGTGGGCGTCGCGACCTTCCAGCTGTCCTGCAGCATCCTGCCGGCGAACGTGCCGAACCTGGTGATGGTCGGTGCCATCGAGAGCGGCTACGGCCTTCACCTCTCCTACCTGTCCTACCTGATGCTGCACGGGCCGGTGCTCGGTGTGCTCAAGGCGCTGGCGCTGGGCGGCTGCGTCTGCGTGCTGTTCGCCGACCGCCTCGACCGGCGCGTGGAGCCCGAGGCCGGGCCGCCGCTGAGCCGCGACGAGAAACGCCTGGCGCTGCTGCTGGCGATCACCGTCGGGCTCTGGGTCAGCGATTCGCTGCACGGTATCTCGCCTGCCTGGATCGGTCTGCTGGCGGCGTGCTTCTGCCTGTTGCCGCGGATCGGCTTCGTCAGCGCCGAGGCGTTCGGCAGCAAGGTCAACCACCGCACTGCGCTCTACGTGGCGGCGATTCTCGGCCTCGCCGCGCTGGTCGGGCAGAGCGGCCTGGGACGGATGATCGGCGACGCGCTGCTGGCCTGGCTGCCGCTGGACCCCGCCACGCCGCTGCGCAGTTTCCTGTCCATCGTCGGGCTGTCGAGCGTGCTGAATTTCGTGGTCACCGCCAACGGCGTGCCGGCGATGTTCACGCCCATGGCGCAGTCGCTGGTAGACGCCTCCGGCTTCCCGCTGCTCGGCGTGCTGATGATCCAGGTGATCGGCTTCGCCACGCCGCTGCTGCCGTACCAGGCGCCGCCGATCATCGTCGCGATGGCCCTGGGCAAGGTGCCGCTGCGCCACGCCCTGCGCCTGTGCCTGGCGCTGGCGGCGCTGACCTTCGTGCTGCTGGTGCCGCTGGACTTCCTATGGTTCTCGATGCTCGGCTGGCTTTCCTGACGCCTTCGCGTCCTGGAAACCGTCCCGGTTCGTTGGAGAAGGTGAAGCCCGCTCGCGAGCGCTCCACGGCGCGTTCGCAACAACTTTTCCGTCGGCAGGAGCGGCAAGCGCCTTTCTATTTCGTATGATGGCACTCGGCTACCGCCCTGGGCGCGTAGCGGCCGTCCTCCGTGGAGCAGTGCGAAGTCATGAGTACGATCCCAAACGCCAGGCGTGAGATGGAAACCGACAGCGCGGTGTACAAGACGCTGCTGGAGTCGACCCGGGCCATTCCCTGGAAGATCGACTGGAAGACCATGACCTTCTCCTACATTGGCCCGCAGATCGAAACGCTGCTGGGCTGGACGCAGGAGAGCTGGGTCGGCGTGGACGACTGGGTGGCGCGGATGCATCCGGAAGACCGCGACTACGTGGTGAATTTTTGCGTGTCGCAATCGCAGTCCGGCATCGACCACGAGGCCGACTACCGCGCGCTCACCGCCGATGGCGGCTACGTGTGGATTCGCGACGTGGTGCATGTGGTGCGCAAGGACGACGAGGTCGAGGCGCTGGTCGGCTTCATGTTCGACATCAGCGAGCGCAAGAAGGCCGAGGACCGGCTGCTGCAGCTGCAGAAGGAGCTGCAGGTACTGTCGTTTCAGGACGGCCTCACCGGGCTGGCGAACCGTCGCCTGCTCGACCAGACCCTCGCCTGCGAATGGGCGAGCGCCCAGCGCAGCGGCTTGCCGCTGTCGGTGATCCTGCTGGATATCGACTATTTCAAGCAGTACAACGACCACTACGGGCATATCGGCGGCGACGACTGCCTGCGGGCCGTGGCCCAGGCGCTGACCCAGGCGGCGAACCGGCCGCGGGATTTCCTCGCACGTTTCGGCGGCGAGGAGTTCATCCTGCTGCTGCCGGAAACCGACGAGGTCGCCGCGCGGCAGATCGCCGAACGGTGCCGGCTGCTGATCCGCACCTGCCGCATTCCCCACGAGCGTTCGCCGATCTCGCCGCTGGTCACCGTGAGCCTGGGCGGCGGGACAGTCGTGCCGCGCTCTGCCGAGCTGGCGCTGGACTTCATCGGCCGTATCGACCGGCTGCTCTACCGCGCCAAGCAGAATGGCCGCGACCGCGCCGAATTCGCCGAGCCCCCCGCCGGGCCCGCGGATCAGGCGTAGCCCTTGACCATCTGGGTGAGTTCGTCGGCGGGCAGCGCCTTGCCGAACAGGAAGCCCTGGTAATTCGAGCAACCGTTCTCCGCCAGCAACTGGCGCTGCGATTCGCTCTCCACGCCCTCGGCGATCAGCTCGAAGCCGAAGGTTTCCGCCATCTTGCTGATCGCCTGGATGATCGCGATGCTGGCGGCGCTGGGCAGGCGCTGGACGAAGGTCTGGTCGATCTTCAACTGGTCCAGCGGCAACTGCTGGAGGTAGTTGAGCGACGAGCAGCCGGTGCCGAAGTCGTCCAGGGCGAAGCGGATGCCCTCGCGCTGCAGCGAGGCGATGTGCAGGCGCGCCTGGTCCAGGTCGACGATCAGCACCGATTCGGTCAGCTCCAGTTTCACCCGGTGCGGGTCGACGCCGCTGCTGCGGATGATCTCCAGCACCTTGGGCACGAAGTTGGTCTGGTGCAGGTGGATCGCACAGATGTTCACCGACACCGGCAGGCCGGCGAGCCGGGGCTCCTGCTGCCACTTCACCAGTTGGCTGCACACGCGCTTGAGCAACCAGCGGTCGAGTTCCGGAAGGAGTCCGGCAACGGCGGCGACCTGCAAAAAGCGGTCGGGCGCCACCAGGCCCCATTGCGGATGCTGCCAGCGCAGCAGCGCCTCGACGCCCATCACGCCTTTCTCATCGCTCCATTGCAGTTGATAGAAGACGCGGAATTCCTCGCGGCAGATGCCCTCGCGAATCTGCTCCTCCAGGCGCAGGCGCGAGGAGATGACCACCTGCATGGTAGGGTCGAAGAAGCGCAGGGCGTTCTTGCCGTTGGCCTTGGCCGAGTACATCGACAGGTCCGCCCACTGCAGCAATTCGTTGCCGCTGTGTTTGTGGTTGAACAGGACGATGCCGACGCTGCCGCTGATGCAGTGCTGACCCTGCTCCAGGTCGTAGGGTTCGCGCAGCGTCTCCAGCGCCTGCTGGCCGACATGGCCGGCCTGGCGCGCGGCTTCCTGCGGCGTGTGGGCGAGGCCCTCGAGGAGGATGACGAATTCGTCGCCGCCCAGCCGCGATACCGTGTCGGTGGTGCGGACGATCCGCTTGAGCCGCTGCGCAACGGTGATCAGCACCTGGTCGCCGGCCTCATGGCCGTATAAGTCGTTGATGGTCTTGAAGTTGTCGAGGTCGATGAACAGCAGTGCGCCGTGCTGCCCGGTGCGGGTGCACGCGGCTTGGTCCACGCGCAGGCGCTCGACGAAGTAGCGCCGGTTCGGCAGGCCGGTAAGGGCGTCGTAGAAGGCCAGCTGGCGGATCTGCTGCTCGCTCTCGCGGCGCGCAGTGACGTCGCGGGTGACCATCACCACGGCGCGCTTTTCGAACAGCGGCCTGTCGATGGCTTGCGCGCGGGCCTCGAAGCTTCGCTTTCGGCCGCCTTCCTCCAGGCTGTACTCGATGGCCTGCGGCACCGCGCTCTCCAGCGCCTGGGCGATCCAGGCGATCAGCCGCTCGGCCTGCGGCTTGGGCAGCACATCGCTGATCAACTGGCCGATCTTACTGCTGTCCTCGGGATCGACATGGTGCCGGGACGGGGAGATCACTTCCCGGTAACGCCCGTCCTCGTCGACCACGAAGAGCAGGTCCGGAATCGCGTGGGTGATGGCGCTCAGCCGGGCCTCGCTGTCGCGCAGGGCATGCTCGGTCTCGTTGCGACGCTGCTGGCCGCGCAGCAGGGCGACCAGCAGCAGGGTGGTGGGCGGCATGGTGATCATCATCGCCACCGCCGTTTCGCTGAAGGACACCTCCAGCGCTCCCTGGAACTGGCTGAGCATCAACAGGCTGACGGCGTGCACCAGCAGGCCGAAGACCAGCAATTGCGTGCTGCCCTGGGTGATTCGCCCGGACTCCGAGGCATGCCGGTAGACCAGACCCATCAGGGCGGCCAGGAGGATGCTGACCACGCCGGGATAGGCGCCGACTCCGCCGATCCACAGCCGGTAGCAGCCGGCGATGACGGCGGACATGAGCGCCACCAGCGGCCCGCCGAGCAGGCCGGCCACGCTCACCAGCGCCAGCCGCGCGTCGACGATGATGCCGTGGCCCAGTTCGATGGGGTCGGCCATGCTGGCCACGCAGATCAGCCCGAAGACCGTCCCCAGCACCAACTGCGACCAGACCACCCGATGTCCCCAGTGCTGCCAGATGCGCGATTGCAGCCAGCACAGCGCCAGCAAGAGGGCAGCGTTGCGTATGAAGTCCAGAAGCATAGAGTTCCCCCTCCCCTCCCCAACCCAAACCGGGCCGTGACTAACGCGACTATAGATCTGAGAACCTCACACGACCGTTCGAGTGCTAACCGGTCATCGGATGAAGCCCTGCAGGCCACGGATGGCGGGGGATCGAGCGAGGAGGCAGCGGCGATTGGCGCGCTGTGTTCGAATGGCGTCCCGGCGCTTGCGCGCGTGCCAGAGCGGCTCGCGGGGCGCTGGCTATTCGACCGGGCAGAGGAAGGAGAGAAACGATGTGCGACGAACTGCAGGTGATCGACCTGGTAGTCGGCGAGGGCAAGGCGGTGGTCAAGGGCGCCTTGATCACCACCCAGTACCACGGCGTGCTGGAAGACGGCACGACCTTCGATTCATCCTACGAGAAAGGCAGGCCGTTCCAGTGCGTGATCGGCACCGGGAGGGTGATCAAGGGCTGGGACCTGGGCCTGATGGGCATGCGGGTCGGCGGCAAGCGCCGTCTGCGGGTGCCGGCTCACCTGGCCTATGGCGAACGGCAGGTCGGTGAGCGCATCCCGCCGAACGCCAACCTGCAGTTCGAGATCGAGCTGCTGGAAGTGCTGACCCGCGACGACTGAGCGGACCGCACGGGCCGGATCGCGCGGACCCGGCCTCATGCCCCGCGTCGACGCGGAGCCTCAGACCACCTCGACCAGATCGAGAAACACCATACCGCCACGCAACTCCAGTTTCAGTCCTCTGAAGTTGCCGGCGATGCCGTCGCGGAAGGACAACTGGCCGTCCGCGTCCTTGCCGTCGTAGAAGAAGGTGTCGCCGGTGATGCGGCCCATCTGCTTATAGTTCTCGTAGAAGATTCCGCCGAGGAAGTGGCCGTCCCAGTAGCTGCCGTCGGCCGGGTCCTGGATGCGGTACATGCTGCAGGGTTTCATGCCCTCGGGCAGGGTCGGGGATTGTGCGTCGCTCATGATTGCTCCTTTCTCGTGTTGGCCGGCGCGAGGAGGCGCGCTGGCACGGTTCGCCGAAACCTCCGGCGGGCAGGCATGGGACCGGCAAAATCGCCCGATGTCGCCCGGATGTCTCGAAAGGCTAGCCCGCCCATCGGCACCGGGCGCTCCAGGTGACCGGTGGCCGGCCGGCGCCACATGTCAGTCGTCGCGACCTTCATGCACGGAACATCCGTTGTACCAGCCGCCCGCCGCGATACCGGCTTTTTGAGGTCCACGTCTTTCGCCGGGCATGAAAAAGCCCGGACTCGCCGGGCTTCGGTGGGCGATGAGGCTTAGCTGGGCTGCCCGGAGGCGTCTTTGCCCGCTATGTCCGGATCGTCCGGGCTGACCTCGGTTTCCGGGTCGTGGGGGCGCTGCTGGTCCGGGGTGTTTTCGATACCCGGATCGCGGCTGAAATCGCCTTCCTCGGCAGGCTTTTCGACCGTTTCGGGATTCTGTTCGTTAGTGTTCATGACTACCTCGCAATGAAGCCGTGAGTGGCTTCACTGCATTCGATTGCCGCGCTGCGGACAACGTTCAGGTGCACGCCGTACCGGCGGTCCGGGCAGGGCTTCGTCCCTCTTCGGCGGATTGGCGTAAGGTAGTCGCACTGAGCGGCGCCCCCTGAACTCGCACGGGTGCATCGCTTCTAAGGGATACCCCGACTTCCATGCCCAAGGAGCTACACCCCATGCGGACTTTTTCCAACAGCCTCCGGCTGACCTTCCTCCTTCTGCTCGGCAGCCTGCTGACGGGGTGCGGGGTGAACAACATCCCGCAGTACGACGAACAGGTGAAAGCCGCCTGGGCGCAGGTGGAAAACCAGTACCAACGCCGCGCCGACCTGATCCCCAACCTGGTTGAGACGGTCAAGGGCTATGCCAAGCAGGAACAGGAGACCCTGACCCGGGTGATCGAGGCGCGGGCCAAGGCGACCTCGATCCAGGTCGACGCCAGCACCCTCGACGATCCGCAGAAACTGCAGCAGTTCGACCAGGCGCAGCAACAGCTCAGCGGTGCGTTGAGCCGGCTGATGGTGGTCTCCGAGCGTTACCCGGACCTGAAATCGAACCAGAACTTCCTCGCCCTGCAGTCGCAGCTCGAAGGCACGGAAAACCGCATCGCCGTGGCGCGTCGCGACTTCATCGCCGCGGTGGAGCGCTACAACACCGAAATCCGTACCTTCCCTGGCCGTCTCTGGCAGATGACCCTGTACCGCGACATGCAGGTGCGCGAGAACTTCAAGGCCACCGCGCCGAACGCCGAGCAGGCGCCGAGCGTGAACTTTCAATGAAGCCATGGCTGCGTCCGGCGCTTGCGCTGCTGCTCGGCGCCTGCGCGCTGCTGGCGCAGGCCGTGGAGTTTCCCGCGCTCAGCGGGCGGGTGGTCGACCAGGCCAGCCTGCTCGACGCGCAGACCCGCGCGCAGCTGACGCAGATGCTCGAAGCGCACGAACAGGCCAGCGGCGAACAGGTCGTGGTGGTCACCCTGGCGAACCTGCAGGGCAATGCGATCGAGGATTACGGCTACCAGCTCGGCCGCCACTGGGGCATCGGCCAGAAGGGCAAGGACAACGGGGCACTGCTGATCGTCGCGCGTGACGAGCGCAAGGTGCGCATCGAGGTCGGCTACGGCCTCGAGGACCGGCTGACGGACGCGCAGGCGTCGATCATCATCAACAGCGTGATCCTCCCGGCGTTTCGCCGAGGCGACTTCGCCGGCGGCATCCGCGAGGGCACGGGCGCGATCATCCAGGTCCTTGGTGGCGACCCCCTGGCGCAGCCGGCGTCGTCCTCCGCCGGCCATTCCGAGCAGCGCCTGCCGGGGTTCGCGTTCTTCGTCCTGTTCGTCATCGTCATGCTGATGTTGCGTGGCGGCGGCGGAAGGGGCGGGCGCGGCGGCGGCCGCTCGGTGCTCAGCGGGGCGATCCTCGGCAGCGTACTCGGCGGTGGCGGGCGTTCCGGCGGCGGCTTCGGCGGGGGCGGTGGTTTTGGCGGCGGCGGTGGCGGCTTCGGCGGCGGCGGTGCGTCCGGTGGCTGGTAACTGCGAACGGATACGGGAAACACGATGACCTTACTCAGCGACAGCGAGCAGAAGCAGGTGGCCGACGCCATCGGGCGCCTCGAGCGCGACACCGACGCCGAACTGGTCACGGTGCTCGCCGCCCGGGCGGACGACTACAGCTACATCCCGCTGCTGTGGGCCGCGCTCCTCGCGCTGCTGGTGCCGGGCATCGTCAACTATCAGCCGTTGTGGCTGAACGCCCACGAGCTGCTGGCGGTGCAGTGGCTCTGCTTCATAGGCTTCGGCCTGCTGTTCCGCCTCAAGCCGCTGACCACCCGCCTGGTGCCGCGCAGCGTGCGCCACTGGCGCGCGGCGAACCTGGCGCGGCGGCAGTTCCTCGAGCAGAAACTGCATCACACCGAGGGCGGCACCGGCATGCTGATCTTCGTCTCCGAGCAGGAACGCTACGTGGAAATCCTCGTCGACCACGGCATCTCCAGCCGCATCGGCGATGACACCTGGGCGGCGATCGTCGGCGAATTCACCCGCGCCGTGCGCCGGGGCGAAACGCTACACGGCTTCCTGGCCTGCATCGACGCCTGCGGCGAACACCTCAAGCGCCACGTGCCCGCCACACACACGCGCAACGAACTGCCGGACCGGCTGGTGATTCTCGATTGAACAGCTGCCCTGTTGGCGCGGACGCACGGCCACCTTCGGGTGGCCTTTTGCTGTCCGCTCGCGGCTAGCCCTTCACCGCGATCGCGGTGATTTCCACCAGCCAGCCCGGCGGCACCAGGCGGATCACCTGGGCGCGGGTACGGGTCGGCACACGGGGTTGCTCGGCGGTGCCAAAGTAGCGGTTGTAGACCGCGGAGAAACCTTCGAAGTCCGCAACGCCGTCCCGCGTCGGGTCGCCGACCAGCAGGGCCTGCATGCTGATCACGTCGCCGAGGGCGTAGCCGCGGCGTTGCAGGGTCGCGGCGATCTGCTCGATCACGCTGCGGGTCTGGGCGGCGGTGTCGCCGTAGGCGGCAACGCTGCCGGGCGCGGCGCTGGCGTCGATGATGGCCGGGCCGACGCCGCTGAGCACCAGCTGGCGCGCGCCGCCGGGGATTTCTATGGCTTCGGCGAACTCGCGCGCCCAGGGCTCGACGCCGTGGGCCGGGTTGAGGTGGCGGACGACCGCGTCCTGCTGTTGCTCGCTCATGGGCGTTCCTCGGGTGACGGGACGCCGAGCTAAACGCAGGCGGACGGGGTTTGTCGACCGCTTTCGCCGAGCGGCCACAGGCGACCTATCGGGCTGGGTCGGGCGTTTCCGGTCATCCGTCCGGTTTTCGCAACCTGTGCGAGGCCGCGGCGGACTAAACCTTGGCAGCGCGGAAACGCCGCCGTATCCGGCTCATGCGGAACGGCGCCGGTACGCCTGCAGCGCTGAGGTTTTTTTGGAGAACACCATGAGAGTTCGTCACCGGATCGGCAGGATCGCCACGCGTACCCCCGTAAACCTGCGCCGCGCCTGCGCAGCCGTCGCGCTTTCGCTGTCCGCGGTAGTGGCGGCGCCCGCCATCGCGGCGGATTGCTCCACCACCGACGCCAAGGGCAATCAGTGCATCAAGGAGTTGTACAACACCACCAAGCCCGACGACGCCGGCGTCAGCCATGACATCGCCTTCCAGAACAGCTGCGACCACGACGTGATCGTCGATGTGCGGCGCAAGAGCGGCGACATCGTTTCCAACGAAGTCGCCGCCGGCAAGCAGAGCAAGCTGAGCTGCGTCGACCACGAAGGCTACTCGCGCAATTGCGGTGGCTTCGAGTCCTGGAAGGCGCGCTGCGAATGATCCAAGCCTGATCGGCGCCCCGCCGGGGCGTGCCGACACCATTGCGTTACCCGAGGGCGTTCCATGATCGGTGTAGTCATCCCTGCACATAACGAAGAAGAGTGTCTTGCCCGTTGCCTGCGCGCAGTCATGCGCGCGGCGGAGCACCCGCAGCTGGCCGGTGAACCGGTCCATGTGATGGTGGTGCTGGACGCCTGCGACGACGGTTCCCGCTGGGTCGTCGAGCAGTATCCGGTCAGCCTGCTGGAGATCCACGCCCGCAATGTCGGCGTCGCCCGTGCCGAAGGCGCGGCACGCCTGATCGCCGCCGGGGCGCGCTGGATCGCCTGCACCGACGCCGACACCCTGGTGCCCGAGGACTGGCTCGCGGCGCAGCTTTCCTACGGCGCCGACGCGGTCTGCGGCGTGGTCGAGGTGGACGACTGGAGCGCGCACTCGGCCGACGTGCGCAGCCGCTACGAAGCTGCCTACTTCGACCAGGAAGACCACCGGCACATCCACGGCGCCAACTTCGGCATTAGCAGCAGTGCCTACCTGAAGGCCGGCGGTTTTCCCGCGCTGACTGCCCACGAGGACGTGCACCTGGTGCGCCGCCTGCAGGAGATAGGCGCGCGCATCGCCTGGAGCCGCTCGGTGCGGGTCAAGACCAGTTCGAGACTGGAGTGCCGCGCGCCCGAGGGCTTCGGGCATTACCTGCGTTCCTTGGCCAACGCCGCGCTGTAGCGCCCGCCGATGAACGTGATCACGCTGGTTCACGGGCGTGCGACGCAGCTCGCCAACCTGATCGCCGGACTCGAGCAGTCCACCGTCCCGGTGGCGGCCTTGTGGGTGGTGTGGATGAACGAGGCGCCGCGCCCGCTGCGCAGCGAGCGTTTCGTGATCCATGCGCTGCGGGTCGACGGCGAGAACGGCGCACTGCCGCTGGCGCGCGCGCGCAACGCGATCCGTGGACGGGACGAGGCGCAGCCCTGGGTGTTCCTCGACGTGGACTGCATTCCCTCGCCGGGGCTGCTGGGCGGCTATCGCGAGGCGCTGCGGGCACACCCGCAGGCGCTGCACCTGGGCGAGGTGCGTTATCTGCCGCCGTCGGCCAACGACCCCGGCTGGACCGCGCAGAGCCTGCACGCCGCCAGCGTCGCCCATCCGCTGAGCGTGTTTCGTGGGGAAACCGGGCAGCCGATGCCGCATCACCTGTTCTGGTCGCTGAATTTCGCCTGCCATGGCGAGGTGTTCGAGCGTGTCGGTGGCTTCGACGACGGCTATCTGGGCTACGGCGCCGAAGACACCGACTTCGCTTTCCGGGCCCGCGAGCGGGGCGTCGAGCTGCGCAGCGCCGATGCCCTGGCCTATCACCAGTACCACCCGACCTACCGCCCGCCGCTCAACCACTTCGCGGCCATCGTCGCCAATGCCCGGCGTTTCTATGCGCGCTGGAACGAGTGGCCGATGGGCGACTGGCTCGGTGGTTTCGCCGAGCGTGGCCTGATCGACTGGCGCGACGACGAAATAGAGGTACTGCGTCAGCCCAGCGCCGCCGAAATCGCCGCCTGTTTCAACGAGGCCTGCACGGGCTTCTGAAGGTTTCCGCCATCACGTTCTCGATGATCGCCGCGCAGCGCGCCGTGGCCTGCGCGTCGGCCCAGGCCTGCCAGGTGCGTGGGTCGAGCCCCTCGGCACGGGCCAGCAGCGATGGCCACCGGCTCGCGTCCGGCCAGGCCTCCAGGCCAATGGCCACACCCAGTTGCTCCAGCCGCCGCGCCTGCTGCAGTTGCTCGTCGAAGGGGCGCTCTTCGGCGATGGCGATGTAGCGGCAGCCCAGCGAGGCGGCCTCCGCCACCAGGCTGTCGCCGGCGCTGCCGATGACCAGTTCGGCGCGGCGCATTTCCTCCGCCGGATCGTCCAGCGTGCCCAGGTAGGTGAGGTTGTCGGGCACTTGCGTCGGTTTGCCCTGGAGGGCGCCGGCGACGTACAGCGAGCGTTGCGGGCAGGCGCGGGCCAGCTCGGCCAGCCCGGCGTGGCTGAAGGCGCTGCCGCCGCGCCCGTTGATCACCAGCACGCGGCCCGCTTGCGGTTCGGCGGCCGCGCTGCCGGCGTAGCGTGATACCCAGCCGGCGTAACGGGTCTTGGCGAGCACCTCGGCGGCTGTATCGGGGCTTTCCATCGCCGGCGGAAAGGGCGCCAGCAGCGCCGTCGCGGTGGCGTAGGCCTGGCGGTGCGCCGGGTCGTCGCGGCGGCCATGCTGGCGCAGGTAGAGGGTCGGCACGCCGAACAGCCGGGCCAGCAGCGCGACCTCCACCGATACGTCGACCACCAGCAGGCAGGGCCAGGCGGCGCGCATCCAGTCGCCGAGCAGGCCCATGCGTTCGCGCAGGCCGTCCACGGCCAGCGGCGCGTAGTGCAGGGTCTCGAAGCGCTCGAGGCGCATGCCCGGTGCGGTGTCGCCGGGCAGATCCAGGCGCCCGACAGAGGCCGGCAGCGGCGGCAGGTTCGAGCCGATCAGTGTCACCGGGCAACCCAGCTGCCGGGCGATCGCCAGCGCGCGGGTGGCGTGGCCGGCGCCGTGGTGATGGACGTAATAGCCGACCCGCGGTTCAGCCATGCGCGTGGCTCGCCACGACATCGCGCAGCAGCTGCTCGTAGCGCGTCAGCATCAGCTCGTGGCTCCACTGCGCCTCGGCGTGGCGCCGGCAGGCCGCTCGCGACTTGCCCCGCGCCACCCGCAATGCCGCGGCGAGGCCCGCCACGTCGCCCGCCGGGGCGAGCGCTCCGGTGTTCTCGTCGAGGAGCTCGGCCAGCGCGCCACGGTCGAACGCGGCCACCGGCGTGCCGCAGGCCAGCGCCTCGGCGACCACCAGGCCGAAGGGTTCTTCCCAGCACGGCGTGACTAGCGCCACCGAGGCCCGCGCCAGCTCCTCGACCAGGACCTCGCGCGGCAGGTGGCCGAGGTATTCGACGCCGTCGCCCAGGCGCGGCGCGATCTGTTCGGCGAAGTAGTCCGGATCGACCGCGTGCCCCGCCAGGCGCAGCGGCACGCCGGCGAGCCGGGCCGCGTCGATCGCCAGGTGCGCGCCCTTGTCCGGCACCAGCCGGCCGAACCAGAACGCGTGATCGCCGGGCTCGCCGCGCGGCGACCAGTGCGCCAGGTCGATGCCGTTGGGAATCACCGCGCAGTCGGGTAGCAGCTCGGCCCAGGCCCTCGCATTGGCCGCGGAAATGGTGCAGAAGCGCGCGTTGCGCGGGCTGCTGCGCAGGGCGCGGTAGGCGTTGATCAGCTCGAAGAACGGCGGCGTATGCAGCACCGTCAGCATCGGTGTGCGGATCATCGAGGCCATGGTCGCCGGCACGTAATGCAGGCTGTTGTTGAAGATGATGTCGAAGCCGTGGTCGTCGATGCCCTGCATCACCGCGAGGTAGGCGTGGTGTTCCTGGAGGTAGTCCTCCGAGAGGCTGGCATGTCGCCGCGCGCCGTTCACGTAGGTGTCGTCGCTCCATACCGGCACCAGGTTCAGCTCCGCCGCGCTGGACGAGCTGGCGAACAGCGTCACCGCGTGGCCGCGTTGCTGCAGGCCGCGGGTGATGTCGTAGGTGAAGGCTTCCAGGCCGCCGGCGAAGGGCTGGCGGATTGGATGCTGGATGTGCGTGAGCACGCCGATGCGCAGAGGCGCCGGCGGCGCGGCCGGGTCGATGGCATCGGTGAGGACGGGTTCGAGAAGGGGCAGCCGCATGGTGCGTATCCGCTGGGGGGTTGCTGTTCGAGGCTGCGCGCCGGGTTTTGGTTCTGCCGGTTGTCGGCGCGCAGGGCTCAGCTCGCGCCGCGGCCCGCCAGCACCGAGCGGAGCATGCTTTCCAGCGCCTGCGGCGTGTAGGGTTTGCTCAGCAGGTGGGTGTCGGCGCTC
The DNA here is from genome assembly GCF_029959715.1 of Pseudomonas sp. PS02288. Classification (NCBI taxonomy): domain Bacteria; kingdom Pseudomonadati; phylum Pseudomonadota; class Gammaproteobacteria; order Pseudomonadales; family Pseudomonadaceae; genus Pseudomonas; species Pseudomonas sp. PS02288. Next base: position 21,803 of record NZ_JASCPA010000050.1, read on the forward strand.
AGTTGCTGGTTGCGCGAGATGACGTCGCGGGTGAAGCCGGAGGTGAACAGCAGCGGAACCGGCGGTGTCTGCCGCCGCGCCCAGTCCGCGAGGTCGCTGCTCTTGATCCGGCCCGGCATCACCACGTCGGTGAAGATCAGGTCGACCCGCGTACCCTCGTCGAGGAGCTGCTGGGCGAGCTCGCCGTTCGCCGCGGTCAGCACCCGGTAACCCAGCTGTTGCAGCATTTCGACAGCGGTGGCGCGCACGCCGGCGTCGTCTTCCACCACCATGATGGTTTCGCCGCCGCACGCGCTGCATTCGTCGCTCGCCTGCGGCTCCTCGTCCGGCGCGTTGTGCGCGCTGCGCGGGAAGTACATCTGCACCGTCGAGCCGACGCCGTGCTCGCTGATGATCTCGGTATGCCCGCCGCTCTGCTTGACGAAGCCGAACACCATGCTCAGGCCGAGGCCGGTGCTGTGGCCTTCGGGCTTGGTGGTGAAGAACGGCTCGAACGCGTGTTCCAGCACTTCCTGGGTCATGCCGATGCCGTTGTCGCACACCGACAGGCACACGTAGTCGCCGGGTTCGATCTGCTTGCCGGCGCAGAAGGCTTCGTCGAGGGTGACGTTCTCGCCGGTGATGCGGATGGTGCCCTCGCCCTGCATCGCGTCGCGGGCGTTGATCGCCAGGTTCAGCAGGGCGTTCTCCAGCTGGTTGCGGTCGACGTAGATCGGCCAGGAATCCCGCGGCAGCTGCACGTCGAGATGGATGGTTTCGCCGAGCGCGCGCTGGAACAGTTCGCCGAGGCCCTGATAGATGCGCAGCGGGTCGCACTGGGTGGGCTGCAACTGCTGGCGGCGGGCGAAGGAGAGCAGCTGCGAGGAGAGCTTGGCGCCACGGTCGACGGCGCCGAGGGCGACCTGCACATAGCGCTGCGCGCGCTCGTTGGCCGGTTCCAGGCGTGCCAGCAGGTGCAGGTTGCCGGCGATCACCTGGAGCATGTTGTTGAAGTCGTGGGCGACGCCGCCGGTGAGGCCGCCGATCGCCTCGAGTTTCTGCGACTGGCGCAGGCGCTCCTCGACCTCTGAACGCGCCTGCACCTCGGCCTCGACGCGCTGCTCGAGCTGGTGGGTGAGCTGCAGCAGTTCATCCTCGGCGATCTTGCGTTCGTGGATGTCGATCAGCACGCCGGGGAAGCGCAGCGGCTGGCCCTGTTCGCCGAACTCGCAGCGGCCGCTGGCGAGCACCCATAGGTAACTGCCGTCGGGCTGGCGGATGCGGTATTCGGCCTTGAAGGGCACCCGCAGGGCGATGGTTCGCTCGACCTGGCGGTTGAGGTGGTCGAGATCGTCCGGGTGGATCATCTGCATCGCCCTGTCGTTCGGCAGGCCCTGCTCCACCTGCTCCACGGGCAGGAGGAACGTCCGCGCGAAGCGCGCATCGCCGGACAGCAGGTCGGTCTCAAGGTCCCAGACGAACAGGCCGCGCACGGCGCCGGAGCTGGCCGCCAGGTGCAGGCGCTCGTTGGCTTCGCGGTAGGCATGCTCGGCTTCCTGGCGGCACCGCTCGGAAACCATCCGCTCGGTGGTCTCCACCACGATCGCCATCACGCCCGCCGGCGCGCCGTCGTCGCCTGGCACCGGGCTATAGTAGAGGTCCATCCACACCTCTTCCGGCTTGCCGTGGCGCAGCAGCACCAGTTCCTTGTCGCGGTAGGAGAGGGTGCCGCCTGCCAGGCAGGTGTCCATCACGTTGCGGTTGAACTCGGCGACTTCCGGCCAGCCCAGCTCCACCGGCGAGCCGAGGAGGTACGGATGGCGGCCGCCGGCGAACACCGAGTAGGCATCGTTGTAGATCATGTAACCGGGGCGGCCCCAGAGCATCACCAGCGGCACCGGCGAGCCGAGAAGGAACTGCACGGCGTTGCACAGGCTGTGCGACCAGCCTTCCAGTGGCCCCAGCTCGGTGGTGGACCAGTCGAAGGCGCGGATACGTTCGGACATCTCGCCACGCCAGCCTTGGCAACCGTGGCTCTGGGATAGGAATGGAGAAGGCATCGATTTACTCTTGGTGTGGCTTGCCGACCGGCTCGACGGGTTTCAGTTTCGAGCCTTACAAACGGGAATAATTCGCCGTCGTCAGGCGCGGCCCTGCACCTTCGCCGACCGCGGGCTCCCTTCGCTTGAGCGCGGGGATTCCGGGGCTCAGCCCTGGCGGAAGACCAGCGCCTTGAGGCCGCCGTCGGCCTCGATGTCGGCGAACTCCGGCGGGTTCTCCAGGCGTTCGACGAAGCGCAGGGCGGGCGCCTCGCGGGCCATGCCGTCGATGAGGAAGTCGGCGCCGACGCCCGGATCGTTCACGCAGGCCAGCACGCTGCCGTCGGCGTTCAGCAGTTCGGGCAGGCGGCGGAGGATCTTCTGGTAGTCCTGGGTCAGCGCGAAGCTGCCTTTCTGGAAGGACGGCGGGTCGATGATGACCAGGTCGTAGGGGCCGAGCTTGCGTACCTTGCCCCAGGACTTGAACAACTCGTGGCCGAGGAAGCTGACACGCTGCAGATCCTGGCCGTTGAGGCGATGATTGTCGCGTCCCCGGCTCAGCGCGGCGCGCGCCATGTCCAGGTTGACCACCTGTTCGGCGCCGCCGGCCAGCGCGGCCACAGAGAAGCCGCAGGTATAGGCGAAGAGGTTGAGTACACGCTTGCCGGCGGCGTTGGCCTGCACCCAGCGGCGACCGTAGCGCATGTCGAGGAACAGCCCGCTGTTCTGCTTGCGGCCGAAATCCAGCAGGAAACGCAGGTCGCCTTCGCTGATCACCGCTTCCTCGATGGCCTCGCCGATCAGCGCCTCGGTGGCGCTGTCGGGCAGGTAGCGGTGCTGCAGCAACAGGGTCCGCGCGCCGCTGCTCCGCCAGGCGAGCGTTTCGCCCAGCGCCCGCAGCAGCCGCTTCAGCGCGTCGAGTTCCTCCGCCGCCGGCTCGCGGAACAGGCACACCAGCAGCACGCCCTGCATCCAGTCGACGGTGATCTGCTCCAGCCCCGGCCAGCGACGGCCGCGGCCGTGGAGCAGGCGGCGCGTTTCATCGGGAAGCGCCGCGAGCGCGGCGAGCAGGTGCTGGTTCAGGGTGGCGAGGGCTTCGGCGTTCATCGGGCGGGTTCGCAGGAGGGGTGCGGCATTCTAGCCGCCACGCGCCTCGCTGCCGAATCGCGCTACGGGATTGCCAACGATGGTGGGCGAAACCTCGCCTGGTGGGTTATAGCGCGGAAGCCCCGCGAACGCCTGGACCAGCGCGGAACGCCTGACCCACCCTACGGCAGTGCCCCACCTCGACGTAGGGTGGGTTAGCGGCGAACGTGCAATTGATCGGCCCGGCACCGATCCCCACCGCCGCGTAACCCACCGGGCGGTGGTGGGCAACTCCGCCTGGTGGGTTACGGTGCGGAAGCCCCCGCGAATGCCCGGACCGGCGCGGAACGCCTGACCCACCCTACGGTTGTGCCTCATCCCGCCGGCATCGGCCGGCCACCGATCTCATCGCCGCTTAACCCCGCGCGCAACCCTCAGCCGGCGATGCCGAATACCTTGGCCAGGTGCGCCTGGTAGCGCGCCACGTCCGCTTCGATTGCCGGGACCTTCATCACGTCGACGGCGAGGAAGGTCGGCAGGGCGGTCATGCCGAGGAACTGATTGGCCTTGTGGAAGGGGAAATACACCGCGTCCACGCCCTTGGCTTCGAAGAAGTCGGTGGGGTCGTCGAACGCCTGCTGCGGCGCGTTCCAGGTGGCCGAGATCATGTACTGCTTGCCGTGCAGCAGGCCGCCGCTGCCGTACTTCTGCGAGGCGTCGGAGCGGGTCCGGCCGTCGTTGGCGTAGAGGCTGCCGTGGCCCTCGGTGAAGACTTCGTCGATGTACTTCTTCACCGTCCAGGGAGCGCCCATCCACCAGCCCGGCATCTGCCAGACGATCACATCGGCCCAGAGGAACTTGGCCACTTCCTCGGCAACGTCGTAGCCGCCGTCGATGAAGGTGGTCTCCACGTCGAAGCCGGCATGGTCGAGGTAGGCCAGCGCGGCCTCGTGCAGGGTGGCGTTGTAGCGGCCGTCGGAGTGGGCGAACTGCTTGCCGCCGTTGAGCAGGAGAATCTTCTTCATTGCGAATGTCCTGTAAAGGTTTGAATGGCGCTCACCTTACGGGCCTCGCGGGGGCGGAAAAAGCCGCTTCCGGGTACATCAATTGTGCGCGAGATTCACCAATCCAAATTTGACTCGTGATTTACGATGCGGTCCTTACCTGTCCAAGGAGCAAACGAGCATGAGCGAGCCCTACGGTTTCATTCTGAAAGCGCACACCCGTGCGGAAAAATCCGCGGCCTTCGAGACGCTGTTCCGCGGCTACGTCGAAGCCAGCCGCGCCGAACCGGGGTGCATCGAGTACCACATGCTGCGCGACGCCGAGGACCCGACGCTGTTCATTTTCTTCGAGGTCTGGGCGTCGCGTGAACATCTCGAGGTGCACTCGGCGCTGCCGCACATGCAGCGCTTCCACGCGCAGCGGATGGACTACCTGCGTGAGGATTTCGCTATCCGCCGCATCGACATGCTCAGCCCGGCGTCCGGGCCTGACTGAGGTCCGGCGCCTGCCTTTCGGCTTCCGCGAGTTTGGCCAGGGTGGAGATACGCGCCGGGCTGAACGGCGGGCGTGGCGAGGGTGGCTGCCAGCCGAACAGGAATTGCGCGGCGCTGCCGCACACGCGGCCCTGGCAGGCGCCCATGCCGCAGCGGCTGCTCAGCTTGGCTTCGGTCCAGCCGCTGCGCCCGCCGAGCGCGGAGAGCGGCACGTCCTCGCAACGGCAGACCAGGGTGTCCGGCTGTGCCAACCGGCGCAGCGCCGGGTCGAGGGCGAAGGCCCGGTTGAGGCGGTCGGCGAAGCCTTGCCAGCGTTGCCGCTGCGGCCATAGCGCGCGGGCTTCGGCGAGCATGCCGACCGCCGCGTGACCGGCGATGGCGCCTTCGGCCAGCGCCAGTTCGCTGCCGCCGAACCCGGTGCATTCGCCAGCGGCGTAGTGATCGGCAAGGCTGCTGGCCTGCCAGGTGTCGACGCGTATCGCGCCGTCGCTCAGCGTGCAGCCAAGCGCCTCGCCGATCTGCGTGTTGGGGACCAGACCGAAGCCGCAGGCGAGGCGTTCGCAGGCGATTTCCTCGACCCGCTCGCCAACCTGCAGGCGCACGCCCTCGAGCCGCTCGCTGCCGAGCGCGGCGAGCACGTGGCTGCCGGTACGGTAGGTTGCATCGAACAATTCCAGCGCCTGCCAGGCCTTGTTCGGCCAGGTCCAGAGCGAGCCGGCGAAACGCCCCACGGCGGCCAGCGAGGCCTGTTCGGCAATACGCGTCAGGCGTGCGCCGCGCGCCTTGGCGGTGGCGGCGCTGGCCAGCAGCAGCGGGCCGCTGCCGGCGATCACCAGGCGCTCGCCGTCCACCGGCAGGCCGCCCTTGATCAGCGCCTGCAGGCCGCCGGCGCCGGTCACGCCGGGCAGCGTCCAGCCGGGGAAGGGCAGCAGCAGCTCGCGGGCGCCGGTGCAGAGGATCAGCTTGTCGTAGGCGAGCAGCCAGCCGCGCTCGGCGTCTTCCAGCAGCAGGCGTTTCGGCCCGGCGAGGGCGATCACCTTGCAGCCGGCATGGCGCCGCACATTGGCGCAGGCGTCCAGGCGCGCGCGCATTTCGCGGGCCTTGGGCGGCAGCTCGGCATGCGGGCCGTCGCGCCAGATCTGCCCGCCGGGCAACGGGTTGTCGTCGAGCAGGGCGATGCGCGCGCCGCTCGGCGCGGCGGCGAGGGCGGCGGCCATGCCGGCCGGGCCGGCGCCGATGATCAGCAGGTCGACCGCATCGTTCATGGCCGGGTCTCCACCCGCATGCCCTCGCGGCAGAGGGTCTGGCAGGCCAGCCGGCGTACGCCGTCGATGCTCACCCGGCATTCCTGGCAGATGCCCATGCCGCACAGCGGCGCGCGGCGCTGGCCGCTGACCGAGGTGCGCGCGCAGCCGTCGCCGCCCAGGGCGAGCGCGGCGGCCACGCTGGTACCCTCGGCGACGTGCAGCGGGCGACCGTCGAGAAGGAGTTCAGGCATGCGCGGTGTCTCCGAAGAAGCGCTGCGGCGAGTAGTCCTGCGCCGCCAAGGGCGAGGGCTCGCCGAGCAGTTGGGCGACCAGCAGGTCGGCGGTGCCGGGCGCGGTGGTCACGCCGAGGCCCTCGTGGCCGACCGCCAGCCAGAGGCCCGGTCGTTGCGGGTGTTCGCCAACCAGCGGCAGGCCGTCCGGGCTGGCGGCGCGAAAGCCGGTCCAGCTGCGGATCGCGTTGAGGTCGCCCAGGCCGGGCATGAAGTGCAGGGCGCGGCCGAGCATCCTCGCCAGCATCCAGCCTTCCACCGCCGGGTCGACGCTGTCGAACTGCCGCGAGGCGCCGATGAACAGCTGCCCGGTGGGCCGTGGCTGGATGTTGCAGGCGGCGGAAGGGCCGGTGGCGTTGTGCGCGCTGGTGACGTAACCCAGCTCGACCAGCGTGTGCCGGACCTTGCCGGGATAGCGGTCGGTGATCAGCAGGTGGCCCTTCTTCGGCACGATCGGCAGTTCCGGGCACAGCGTCCCGGCCTGCACGCCGTTGGCCAGCAGCACGGCCTGGGCCGCGAGCCATTGGCCGTCGGCCAGGCGCACGCGGTTGCCGTCGATCTCGACCACCTCGGCGCGCTGCTGGCGGATGCGCGCGGGGTCGCTTTCCAGCAGCCAGCGCGCGGTATTCGGTGCATAGAGAATGCCATCGACGGTGACCTTTAGCGCGCCGAGCAGGTCGCCGCGCAACTCCGGTTCGGCCTCGCGCAACGCCTGCGCGCCGAGCATCTCGCAGGCCAGCCCGCGGGCGCTCAGCACCGCGTGCTTGGCTTCGGCCGCCGCCAGCTCCTCGGGGTTCTCCGCCAGCCACAGCGTGCCGTTGCTGCGGTAGGCGCAGCCCTCGGGCAATTCGGGCGCCAGCTCGCGCCAGCGCTGCAGCGAGTATTCGCTCAGCGCCAGCTCGGCCGGGTTGTCGTCGAGCACCAGCAGGTGGCCCATGCCGGCGGCGGTGGCGCCGGGCAGGCCGGCGTCCAGCACCTGTACGTCGAGCCCGCGTCGGGCCAGGGTATGGGCGCAGTAGGCGCCGACGATGCCGGCGCCGATGACGATGACGTCGGCGGCGCGGCCCTCGCTCACGGGCGGATGCCCCAGGCGAAGGGGTCGTCGTCCTCGATGATCAGCGTCGCTTCGGCGCTGATGTTGGCGCGCCCGCGGATGGTCGGCACGATCCGGTCGCCCTGCCATTCGAAACTGCCCTCGAACCGGCTGCCGATCACGCTCGCCTGGCGCCAGGTCTCGCCGGGTTGCAGCTTGCCGTCGGCCGCTAGGCACGCCAGCTTGGCGCTGGTGCCAGTGCCGCAGGGCGAGCGGTCGTAGGCCTTGCCAGGGCAGAGCACGAAGTTGCGGCTGTCGGCGGGCAGCCAAGCTGCTGCACCGTCGTCGCTCGCGACGTTTGGCTGCGAGCCGTTCAAGGGGGCGTCCTCGGCGAACAGCTCGATATGATCGATCAGGCCGCCGTCTTCGCCGCGAATGTCCTGGTCTTCCAGGGCCTTCTGCACGGCGACGGTGTAGGCGGTGAGGGCGTCGAGGTTGTCGCCGGCGATGCGCAGGTCGTGCTCGGCGATCAGGAAGAACCAGTTGCCGCCCCAGGCGATGTCGCCGGTCACGCGGCCGTAGCCCGGTACCTCCAGGCCGACGGCCTGGCGGTAGCGGTAGGACGGCACGTTGCGCACGCTCACCGAGCGGTCGTCGTGCAGCGTCGCCTCGACGGTGCCGACCGGCGTCTCGATCTTGTGCACGCCGGGTTCGATCCAGCCCAGGTGGGCGAGGGACACCACCAGGCCGATGGTGCCGTGGCCGCACATGCCCAGGTAGCCGCTGTTGTTGAAGAAGATCACCCCGGCGCAGGCCTCGGGATCGACCGGCTTGCAGTACAGCGCGCCGACCAGCACATCGCTGCCGCGCGGCTCCAGCACGCTGGCGGCGCGCCAGTCGTCATGCCGTTCGGCAAGAATCTGCCGGCGCTCGGCCATGCTGCCGGTGCCGAGGTCGGGGAAACCGTCCAGCACCAGCCGGGTGGGTTCGCCGCCGGTGTGGGAATCGAGGACGCGGATGCGTTTCATGCTGCCACCTGAGGCCTGGGAAGGCGCCTAGAGTGGCGCTGGAGGCATGCGCGGGGCTTGATGGATTTCCGCCGCGCCGATGACGAAATCGGCACGACGCAAAGACACTGCGGGGAGCTCCCGCAGGCACCCCTAGACTTCGGTGATCTCTTCGTTCGGCAGCTGTGCGTATAGCGTCCGGCAGACGCCGATGATGTGCTGTTCGATCAGTTCGGCGGCGCGGTCGGCGTCGCGATCGGCACAGGCGCGGAGGATCTCCCGGTGTTCCTGGTCGGCGCGCTGCTTACCCTCGGGAAAGGTCATCTGCATGCGCAGGTAGCGCTCCACCTTGTCGTGGATCGAGCGGATCAGGTTGAGCAGGAACGGCCGTTGCGCGGCTTCGTAGAGGCAGGTGTGGAACGCCCAGTTCAGCTCGGCCCAGCGGCCGACGTTGTCGTCGACGATGAATTCGTCGCAGATCGCCGTGGCCCGTTCGAGCTGCGCGCGGGTCATCTTCGGCACCGCCAGGCGGATCGCCTGCACCTCAAGAAGTACCCGCACCTCGAAGATCTGCGCCAGTTCCGGCTCGGAAATCCGCGTGACCACGGCGCCCTTGTTGCGCAGGAACTGCACCAGGCCCTCCGCCTCCAGGCGCTTGAGCGCCTCGCGCACGGGAATCTTGCTGACGTTGAACAGCCGCGCGATGTCATCCTGGCGGATCGGCTCGTCCTCGGCGAAATGCCCGGAAATGATCGCTTCGCGCAAGTGCTTGGCGATCACCTCGGAAGCCGACGGCGCAAGGCCGAGATTGGGTGCGTTGAGAATCGCCAGGGGCATGGGAAGGGGTCCGTTATCGAAGTTTGAATATTGTATACGAGCGACATGGCCGTTGCAGTCGCGCGCATCCCGGAGCGAGCGGCCGGTGATCGTACAACCTCGATCGGGTATGATCGATCCTGCTAACAGCCATTAAGAATCTTCCATGGAAAGTCCAGATACCCCGCCGCTGCGCACCCGGCGCAAGCACCGCAGCCTCGCCCAGGAGCTGGTCACCGAACTGTCGCAGCAGATTCGCGATGGGGTGATCAAGCGTGGCGACAAGCTGCCCACCGAGTCGGCGATCATGGAAGAGCAGGGCGTCAGTCGCACCGTGGTCCGCGAGGCGCTGTCGCGGCTGCAGGCGGCCGGCCTGGTTGAGACACGCCACGGCATCGGCACCTTCGTGCTGGATACGCCGAGTCCCAGCGGTTTCCGCATCGACCCGGCGACCATCGTCACCCTGCGCGACGTGCTGGCGTTACTCGAATTGCGCATCAGCCTGGAGGTCGAGTCGGCCGGCCTGGCGGCGCAGCGCCGTTCCGCAGAGCAGCTCGCGGCGATGCGGGCGGCGCTGGATGCGCTGAATCTCAGCGTCGCGCATGCCAGCGATGCGGTGGCCTCGGACTTCCAGTTCCACCTGCAGATCGCGCTGGCCACCGGCAACCGCTATTTCACCGACATCATGACGCACCTGGGCACCAGCATCATTCCGCGCACGCGGGTGAATTCGGCGCGCATCGCCCATGACGACCAACAGCATTACCTGTCCCGCCTGAGCCGCGAGCACGAGGAAATCTACGAGGCCATCGCCCGGCAGGATTCGGACGCCGCGCGCGCCGCGATGCGCCTGCACCTCACCAACAGCCGCGAACGCCTGCGCCAGGTGCACGAACAGGCGGAGCAACTGCGGAGCTGAGGCTTCCAGCCGCTGCGGTCCTGGATCGATGACCGCGAATACGCGTTCAGGCCGTAGGTAGAGGCGTCGCGCCACACTGGCCGGCTCTTTTCCCCTGCCGGTGTCAAGGCCTTGCGTATCGCGGACGCCACCGTCCGGCATCCTGTCGGTTACGGGGTATGGGACCTGTCGTTTATCAGTCGTAATACAACTGCATGGTTTATGGTCGCTGAGCGACGCTGGCGTTTACGCGAATTTCTCTGCGCTGAAGTCTGCGAATCGCCCGCCGATAACCCCTGGTGTCCGTGTTTTCGTGCGTCGCGCAGCGGCCCGATCACCTCAACAGCCCCACGGGAGTTCCATGTCCTCATCCTTCGCCAAGAGCGATGCGCTCTCCCTGCTCCTGTTCACCTTGCGCAGCGGCAAGCTGATGGCAATCAACCTGCTCAAGGTCAGCGAGATCATCCCCTGCCCACGGCTGACCCATCTGCCGGACTCGCACCCGCACGTCGAAGGCATCGCCACCCTGCGCGGCGTCGCCCTGTCGGTGATCAACCTCAGCCGGGCGATTGGCGAGCAGCCGCTGAGCGATCCCGCCGCCGGCTGCCTGATCGTCACCCAGGTCAGCCGGTCCACCCAGGGTCTGCACGTGCAGGGCGTGGCCCGGATCGTCCACTGCCGCACCAGCGACATCCGCCCGCCGCCCTATGGCTCCGGGCGCAAGTCGTTCATCACCGGCACCGCCGAGGTGGACGGCGAGCTGATCCAGATTCTCGACATCGAAAAGGTCATCCACGGCATCGCGCCGGCGCCCATCGAGCTGGGTGTGGACGAACTGGATACCGAGGATGCGCAACTGCTGTCGGAGGCGCGGGTGCTGGTGGTGGACGACAGCCAGGTCGCGCTGCACCAGTCGCTGATTTCGCTGCAGCACCTGGGCGTGGTCTGCCACACCGCCCACAGCGCGCGCGAGGGGATGTCGATTCTCGAAGCGCTGCACGGCAGCGAGGACGCGATCAACATCGTCGTCTCGGACATCGAGATGCCCGAGATGGACGGCTACAGCTTCACCCAGAGCCTGCGTCGGCACGCCGACTTCCGCGACCTCTACGTGCTGCTGCACACCTCGCTGGACGCCACGATGAGCGCCGGCCGAGCCACGGAAGCCGGGGCCAACGACGTGCTCACCAAGTTCTCCGCGCCGGAGCTGGGCAAGTGCCTGGTGCGGGCCGTGCGCGCCAATCACGCGGCGCGCATCCGCTAACAGTTGCCGGGAAGGCGCCGATGTTCGGCGCCTGGTCGGGACGAGCGTGGCTCAGCCGCCGCGGGCCGCCGCCAGGCTGGCGACCAGCTTGGGCTGGCAGTTGAGGTAGACCGACGACTGCAGCCAGCGCTGGTCCGGGTAGTAGGAGAACATGAACTGCCCTCCCTTGAGGCTGTCCACCACTTGTTGCGCCACTTCCGGGCGCACGGCGGGGCAGCCGAGGCTACGGCCGATGCGGCCCTGGCTCCGGATCAGCGCGGGACTCACGTAATCGGCCGGATGGATGACGATGGCTCGCTCGCGGGCGCGGTCGTTGATCCCCGGCTCCAGGCCGTCCATGCGCAGCGAGTAGCCATGTTTGCCGATGTAGCTTTCCTGAGTGCGGAACAGCCCCAGGCTCGACTGATTGCTGCCTTCTACGTTGGAAAAGCGCGTCGCCAGGTTTTCCCCGGATTTCTGCCCGTGGGCGACCAGGTCGCTGAGCACCAGCTTGTTGCTCCGCAGGTCGAAGATCCACAGGCGCCGTTCGGTGGAGGGCCGCGAGAAGTCGATGATCGCCAGCCGCTGCGCCGGCAGCGCGCCGTTGTTGATGGCGCAGCGCATCGCCGAAACGGCGTGCTGGAGGATCTTGCGATTGAGCTGTGGCGCCTGGGCGGCGAGGGTATCCACCTGGCGATCCTGCTGGCGTGGCGCGGCCGAAAGCGGGTTCGCCAGCATCCCCATGCAGACGGCTGCCAAACCGAGCCGTCGAAAAATTGTCATCATGCAGGTAGGTCTCTGTAGTGCGGCTTCCCGGCGTTCACCGGCCGGTTCCGTCTCGTGAGGTCGTTGTGCCTCGCAATTCTCATGCCTGCGGCGTACCGCGAAGTGCGCGGATTCTAGCAGGCGATCCGCCGTTCGGAGTCGAAAAGTTGCTCAATAAACGTACACTTGGTCTGGTTGGGCTGGCGCTGGCCGCCCCGCTGGCATCGGCGCAGGACGTACTCGTCAACCCGATCCAGCAGCAATTGGCGGACACCCGCTTCGGCTGCGTGCAGCCCGCGCCGGCGCTGAACGAAGTCGATCGCGAGTGGCTGCAGGCCTTCTACCTGCAACGCGGGTTCCAGCCGGCCTGGACGGACGAGCGTATGCAGCGGCTGGTCACCCAGTTGGATGACCTCGCCGACGACGGCCTCGACCCGCAGGCGTACCAGGTGCATCCGCTGCGCCAGCTGGCGCAGTTCGAGCAGCCTTCGCCACAGCTGTCCGCCTGCACCGAGGTGCTCGCCTCCAGCGCCTACCTGCAGGCGCTGCGGCACCTGGCGTTCGGCCGTCTGGAGCAGGCCAAGGTCGAGCCGATGTGGCAACCCGAGGGCAGCCAGCCGACCCTCGACCGCGGGCCGCTGCTGCACCTGGCGGAGGAACACCTGTCCGATCCCGCCCTGGCGTTCGCCGAGGCGCGACCGGCCACCGAGGCCTACCAGAGGCTGCGCCTGCGTTACGCCGAATTGCGTCGGCAGCCGTTGCCTTCCTGGCTCGCGGTGCCCGCCGGGCCGCTGCTGAAGCCCGGCGCGGTGGATGCGCGCGTGCCTTTGCTGGAGCAGCGCCTGCTGCTGCGCGGCGACCTCGCCCAGGGAGTGCCGCCCGCCGAAGCCGGGCAGGGCGCGGTCTACTCGCCGGAGCTGGTCGCGGCCGTGGAAGCCTTCCAGGGCCGCCATCTGCTCAAGCAGGACGGCGTGATCGGTCCGTCCACCCTGACCGAGCTGAACCGCTCGGCCAGCGAGCGCATGGATCAGATCCGCGTGAATCTCGAGCGGCTGCGCTGGCTCGCCCACCAGCTCAGCCCGACCGGCGTACTGGTGGACGTGGCCGGCAGCGAAGTGGCGTTCTACCGCGACGACAAGCGGGTCTGGCGCGCGCGCACCCAGGTCGGGCGCCCGTCCCGGCCGACGCCGCTGCTGCGCTCGCAGATCACCCACCTGACGCTGAACCCGACCTGGACCGTGCCGCCGACCATCCTGCGCGAAGACAAGCTGCCCGAACTGCAGCGCGACGCCCCCGGCTACCTGGCCAGCAACAACATGCAGGTGATCGATTACGACGGCAACGCGGTCGATCCGCGGGGCGTCGACTGGACCCATCCGGGGCGCATCCTGATCCGCCAGGAGCCTGGCCCGCACAATGCCCTCGGTCGCGTGGCGATCCGCTTCCCCAACCCGTTCTCGGTGTACCTGCACGACACGCCGAGCCAGCGCCTGTTCGACAACCTGCCGCGGACCTTCAGCTCGGGCTGCGTGCGCGTCGAGCGGGTCTCCGAGCTGATCGACCAGTTGCTCGCCGAGGTCACGCCGAGGGAGCGCGACCGCATCGCCCGGCTGTGGGAAACCGGCCGCACGCTGCGCGCCGACCTGCCCAAGCCGGTGCCGATCCTGATGGCCTACTGGACCGCCCAGGTCGGCGACGACGGCCAGCTGCAGTTCCGCCCGGACATGTACGGCTACGATGCGCGCGTGCTCGCCGCGCTGAATGCGGCAGGCAAGCGCGGTTAGCGGGGGTGGACGCGGCGCCTGTGACGCACCTTTCGCAGGCATGAAAAAAGCCGGGCATCTCGCGATACCCGGCTTTTCGTTTGCCTGACCGATCAGCTGTTGCGGATCAGGTGGTCGAAGGCGCTCAGCGAGGCCTTCGCGCCTTCGCCGACGGCGATGACGATCTGCTTGTACGGCACCGTGGTCACGTCGCCGGCGGCGAAGATGCCTGGCAGCGAGGTTTCGCCGCGCGCATCGACGATGATCTCGCCGCGGGGCGACAGCTCCACCGAGCCTTTCAGCCAGTCGGAGTTCGGCAGCAGGCCGATCTGCACGAAGATGCCTTCCAGTTCCAGGGACACGAACTCGTCGGAGTTGCGATCCTTGTAGACCAGGCCGGTGACTTTCTGCCCGTCGCCCTTGACTTCGCTGGTCAGCGCGCTGGTGATCACGCTGACGTTGGGCAGGCTGTAGAGCTTCTTCTGCAGGACCGCATCGGCGCGCAGCTTGCTGTCGAACTCCAGCAGCGTGACCTGGGAAACGATGCCGGCCAGGTCGATGGCCGCCTCGACGCCGGAGTTGCCGCCGCCGATCACCGCCACGCGCTTGCCCTTGAACAGCGGACCGTCGCAGTGCGGGCAGTAGGCCACGCCCTTGTTACGGTATTCCTGCTCGCCGGGCACGTTCATTTCCCTCCAGCGGGCGCCGGTGGAGAGGATCACGGTCTTCGCCTTGAGGCTGGCACCGCTCTCGAACTTCACTTCATGCAGGGCGCCTTCGCCGCTGGCCGGAATCAGCTGGCTGGCGCGCTGCAGGTTCATGATGTCGACCTCGTACTGGCGCACGTGCTCTTCCAGCGCGCGTGCCAGCTTCGGCCCTTCGGTCTCCTGCACGGAGATGAAGTTCTCGATGGCCATGGTGTCCAGCACCTGACCGCCGAAGCGCTCGGCGGCGACACCGGTGCGGATGCCCTTGCGCGCGGCGTAGATCGCCGCCGCGGCGCCGGCCGGGCCGCCGCCGATGACCAGCACGTCGAAGGCTTCCTTGGCGTTGAGCTTCTCGGCATCGCGGGCCGAGGCGCCGGTGTCGATCTTGGCGAGGATCTGCTCGACGTCCATGCGGCCTTGGCCGAACAGCTCGCCGTTCAGGTAGATGCTCGGCACCGACATGATCTGACGGTCATTGACCTCATCCTGGAACAGCGCGCCGTCGATGGCGACGTGGCGGATGTTCGGGTTGAGCACGGCCATCAGGTTCAGCGCCTGGACCACGTCCGGGCAGTTCTGGCAGGACAGCGAGAAGTAGGTCTCGAAGTTGAATTCGCCTTCCAGGCCCTTGATCTGCTCGAGGGTTTCGGCCGTGGCCTTCGACGGGTGACCGCCGACCTGCAACAGGGCGAGCACCAGCGAGGTGAATTCGTGGCCCATCGGCAGGCCGGCGAAACGCAGGCTGATGTTGCCGTTGGGACGGTTGAGCGAGAACGACGGCTTGCGGGCGTCCGCGCCATCGGTCTTGAGGGTGATCTTGTCGGTCAGGCTGACGATGTCCTGCAGCAGGCCGAGGGTTTCCTGAGATTTCGCGCTGTCATCGAGGGACGCGACGATCTCGAACGGCTGGGTGACCTTTTCGAGGTAGGCCTTCAACTGGGTTTTAAGATTGTCGTCCAACATGGCGGCGGTTTCCCTTTTGCTGAATTTTGAGAAAAGAACGCCCGGGCGGATCGCACCCGGGCGTCGGGCACCTTGAGACGTTTAACCTCGTGGCGCTTGGAACGGTTTGTCAGGGGTCAACGACGACCTGACGAGCGCTAGATTTAGATCTTGCCGACCAGGTCCAGCGACGGAGCCAGGGTCTTCTCGCCTTCTTTCCACTTGGCCGGGCAGACTTCACCCGGGTGAGCGGCGGTGTACTGGGCGGCTTTCAGTTTGCGCAGGGTTTCCGACACGTCACGAGCGATCTCGTTGGAGTGGATTTCCACGGTCTTGATCACGCCTTCCGGGTTGATCAGGAAGGTGCCGCGCAGGGCCAGGCCTTCTTCCGGAATGTGCACGCCGAAGGCGTTGGTCAGTTGGTGGGTCGGGTCACCGATCAGCGGGAACTGGGCCTTGCCAACGGCCGGCGAAGTTTCGTGCCATACCTTGTGCGAGAAGTGGGTATCGGTGGTGACGATGTACACCTCGGTACCGGCCTTCTGGAACTCTGCGTAGTTGTTGGCGGCGTCTTCGATCTCGGTCGGGCAGTTGAAGGTGAAGGCAGCCGGCATGAAGATCAGTACCGACCACTTGCCTTTGAGGGATTCCTCGGTGACTTCGATGAACTTGCCGTTGTGGAATGCGTTGACTTTGAAAGGCTGGACTTGAGTGTTAATCAGAGACATCAGTGGAGCTCCTTCAGGGGGGTTGGAAAATTTGATGTCGCCATCCTAACGAGGTTGGCGGGAAAGTTTTAATTGATTGAGGCGATGAGTGTCATTGGCTGACTCTATGCAGCGGCGCCTCGCGCGCGAAGAACATGATCGACCAGTCGCCCGCAACACGCCAGCAGCGAAAACGGCCCGCAGGGGGCCGCTCCGTTCCATCGGGATTCTCATGTCCGGGTGTGACAATCCAACGACCCCGATGTTCGTCAGCGCGGCTTGTACACCTGCCCGGTCTGCGCGCCCTCGACGCTCTTCGCGTAGGCCAGCGCCGCTTCCGCCGCGGGGATCGGCTTGAAGCCGCGGAAATAGCTGGCGTACACCTCCATCGACTCCTCGACCACCGTCGGGCTTACCGCGTTGACGCGCAGGCCGCGGGGCAGCTCGATCGCCGCGCCGCGGACGAAACCGTCGATCGCGGCGTTGACCAGGCTCGCCGAGCTGCCGAAACGGATCGGCTCGTCGCTGATGATGCCCGAGGTGAAGGTGAAGGACGCGCCGTCGTTGGCGAACTCGCGGCCGATCAGCAGCAGGTTCACCTGGCCCATCAGCTTGTCGCGCAGGCCGACGGCAAACTGTTCCTCGCCCATCTCGGCCAGCGCGCCGAAGTGCACCTTGCCCACCGCGCTGACCAGCGCGTCGAACCGGCCGACCTGCTCGAACAACCGACGGATCGAGGCCGTATCGGTGATGTCGACCTGATGGTCGCCGTTGCTGCGGCCGACCCGGACGATCTCGTGGCGCGTGGCGAGTTCGGCATCGATCGCCTTGCCGAGGGTGCCGCTGGCGCCGATGAGGATGATCTTCATGGAGCTGCTCCTGTCGGGGAATGGGCACCCAGTGTAGGCGCAAGCCGGTCACGGCGGTGAGCGCCTGCGCGGCAGTGGGCACTGCGCAGGCGCTATCATGCGCGCTCCCTTTGCCGACGATGACCCTCATGACTACGGAAACACCGACGCTGCTGACCGCCCTGGAAACCGCCGACATGCTGCTGATAGACGACCTGCACGCCTGGCAGTTCGCGCTGGACGAGGCAGCGCTGGCGCGGGTCGCGCAGGGCGTCTTCGCCGACGCCGACGGCCTGCTGAGCATCGAGTGCATGGACAGCCGTACTCGCCGCGTCTGGCGCTTTTCCTCCGCGCAGGTTCGCGCCGCCACCTTCGATGCGCCGAGCGACAGCTGGCGCATCGCCGACGCCGACGGCGAACACCGGCTGGTGTGCCTGGCGGCATTCGGTGGCGACGACAGCGACGCCGACGAAGAGCAGCAGGGCTCCAGCAACGACGAGTAACCTTACGAAGCTCATCCCGTAGGGGCGAGTTCATTCGCCCAACGGAACTACAACGCCTCGCGGCTCGGCGTGCCTTCCACCAGGCGCTGGATGCCCAGCGGGTTGGCGTTGCGCAGCGCTTCGGGAAGGAAGGCGTCCGGGTAGTTCTGGTAGCACACCGGCCGCAGGAAGCGGTCGATCGCCAGAGTGCCCACCGAGGTGCCGCGCGCGTCCGAAGTCGCCGGGTACGGCCCGCCGTGCACCATCGCATCGCAGACTTCCACGCCGGTCGGGTAGCCATTGAGCAGCAGGCGCCCGGCCTTCTGTTCCAGCAGCGCCAGCAGGTCGCCGTAGGCGTCCAGGTCCGCCGGTTCGGCGATCAGGGTGGCGGTGAGCTGGCCGTGCAGGCCGTGCAGCGCCTGGATCAGCTCGGCCTTGTCGGCCACTTCGACGACGATGGTGGTCGGCCCGAACACCTCTTCCTGCAGCAGTTCGTCGCCGTTGAGCAGCAGGCTGACGTCGGCCTTGAACAGCTGCGGGCGGGCCTGGTTGCCCTCCTGGGTCGAGCCGGCCAGGTGGCTGATGCCCGGATGTTTGTGCAGGTTGTCCAGGCCGTGGCAGTAGCTCTTCA
>NZ_JASCPA010000051.1:0-39385 GCF_029959715.1 Pseudomonas sp. PS02288
ACCGCCAGCCCAGCTAGACCGCCTGATTGAGCGGCAGAGGCCTGGTCATCGCCCGACGGCCATGGCGGCTGGCTGCTTCGGGGGGCTTGCCTTGGGCAGGGCTGCAGCTTAGGTTGATGACATTGGGGGCCAGACTGGACCTGTGGGTGCAAATGTGGGCAGCCATAATCAATGGGCCATTTTGGGGGTATGGCTGGGGGCAAGCGAGCGTCGCGCAGACGTCGGTTTCGATTCTATATCCTGGTGTGCCGATAACCGAATACAGTCATAATATCGTTCTCGATATTCTCGTATGGAATGGGCTAATTCCAGGGGCTTTATTGCTTGCGGTGGCGGCTTTTTTTTTCGCAAGATTTGTGATTATGGGTAGAAGTTCAGAGGCGCTTTTTTGTTTGCTGGCTGCGGGGTTCTTTTGCATTCATTCAATGCTTGAATACCCTTTTGCCTACGCCTTTCTTCTGTTTCCCATCGGAATTCTATTGGGTGTTTTGGAGTTTGAAGTAGCCGAGGCTCCGGTGTTGTCGGTAGCGGTTAAGTATGTGTATGGCCTCGTTTTGATTTCGCTGGTTGTTTTGTTGGTCTTTGTGGTTGAATATATTCGGGTTGAGGAGGATTACCGTCTGATGCGTTTTGAAAGTGCGAGAATAGGGACAGTTGTGCATGATAAGATTTCTCCTGATGTATTTTTTCTCGATCAGCTTGGTGGGTATATACGTTTTGCTAGAACTCCAGCTACACAAGGAATGTCGGAGGTCGACATTGAGTTTATGAGAAGGGTTTCTCATCGATATCCCTACTCTTCAAGTATTTTCAGATATGCAGTGGCTCTTGGTCTAAACGGTCGGCCGGTAGAGGCGGCGCATGAAATGCTGATCTTGCGAAGTATCCATGGTAAAGGAAGTTACGGAGAGGGCGTTGTGGCATTAGGTGAAATGGAGCGTCGTTATCCTCAGCTCGGGGAATTAATAGGGCGCCTCCCCGAATAGATTTTGGGCCGGGCCTAACCGCTCTCCATTTGTTGTTGAAAACCTTTTCCTTCGATGCTAATTTCGCGCCCGCTGCCGGTGTAGCTCAGTAGGTAGAGCAGCGCACTCGTAACGCGAAGGTCGCAGGTTCGATTCCTGTCTCCGGCACCAGTCACTCTGCAAAGCCCCGAATAGCGGGGCTTTGTCGTTTCTGTGGTTTGGATTACAGGCTCAGGCGCATCGACAGGTCGACGGCTTTGATGTCCTTGGTCAGCGTGCCGAGGGAGATGTAGTCGACGCCGGTTTCGGCGATGGCGCGCAAGGTGGTGTCGTTGATGCCGCCCGAGGCTTCGAGCTTGGCTTTGCCATCGGTGAGGCGTACCGCGGTGCGCATGTCGTCCAGGCTGAGTTCGTCGAGCATGACGATGTCGGCACCGGCATCGAGCGCTTGCTGCAGCTCTTCCAGGTTTTCCACTTCTATTTCCACCGGTTTGCCCGGGGCGATCTTGTGCGCGGCGGAAATGGCGGCGGCGATTCCTCCGCAGGCGGCGATGTGGTTTTCCTTGATCAAGAACGCATCGTAAAGGCCGATACGGTGGTTATGGCAGCCGCCGCAGGTGACGGCGTACTTCTGCGCCAGGCGTAGGCCCGGAAGCGTCTTGCGGGTATCCAGCAACTTGACCTGGGTGCCGGCGACCATGTCGGCATAGGCGCGGCAGCGGGTGGCTACGGCGGAGAGGGCCTGGAGGAAGTTCAACGCGCTGCGTTCGCCGCTGAGCAGCGCGCGGGCGGGACCTTCGAGATGGAAGAGCGCCTGGTTGGGTTGGACGCGTTCCCCGTCGCTGGCCTGCCAATGCACGGCAACGCGCGGATCGACCAGGCGAAAGACCGCATCGACCCAGGCGCTGCCGGCGATGACGGCGTCTTCGCGGGTGATGATGGTCGCATGCGCCATACGTTCGGCAGGGATCAACTGTGCAGTGATGTCGCCATTGCCGATGTCTTCACTCAGTGCGCGTCGCGCGTTGGCTTCGATTTCGGCGGTGAGATCGGCGAGGACGAGGTTCGGCATGGGTGGCTCCGGTGCGGGAATGGCCGGATTATAGGGGCGCGGAGCGATGCGGACTATGTGCATGACCTTACGGCATTTTTTTGTATTTCAATGGTCGTATAAAGATTGCCGTCCAGCTGTAAACAAGCTTACATCTGTGACAGAGGTCCGTATCTGAGAAGACGGTGCTTGGTTGCGTCACCTGGTGTCGATAAGCTGTTGTTACATTGACGCCATGAGATTGACGTTACGGATGACGCCAGTTCCACGCCGGGCAAATGTGCACCCACCGGTGCCTTGTCCGCAGGAGAGACGTAATGAAGAACGACGCGAAGGTAGTACAACTCGGCAAGACCCTACCTGAGGCCTCGCAGTCCGCAGGGCGGTTGCCGTTCGCGCTCGCCAAGGTCCGCGACAAGTCTGCGCAGCAGTTGAAGGTCGCGCTGCAGGCGTTGTTCGATAACGCCGACGACACACTGTTCGAGATGGCCGATCGTGCTACCAGCAATGCCGAGCAGAATTCCTTCTTCGAGGCCATGCGGGACCTTCGTCTGAAGCGAAAGAGCATCGAGCGGGGCTTTCTGGAGAAGCTCTTCGCGGCCTTTGCCAATCTCAATCAGTATGAAATCGGCAAGGCGCCGCAACTCGATTCGGTGTCTTTCGACAGCCTCACGCTCGTGCAGAACGATGAACTGGAAGAGTCCGTGGCGATCGACACGATGGTGGCCAAGGTCATCAGCCGCGCCAGTCGGCCGCTCGGGCACCTGACGACGCGTTTGAATACTCAGGTCAGCAAGAAGCTCGAGGACAAGACCAATCCGTTGGGGCCCGCGGCGCTGTGCGAGTTCTTCCTCGACGCCTGCCGCAGCCTCGGCGTGGAAATCCGCGTCAAGCTGATCGTCCTCAAGCTGTTCGAGAAGTACGTGCTGAGCAGTCTCGATGAGCTCTATGTCGAGGCCAACGATTCGCTGGTGGCCGCTGGCGTGTTGCCGGATCTGAAGAACGCCTCGCAGCAACGCCGCCAGCAAACCCGTGGTTCGTCCAGTCGGGGCTATCTGGCCGACGGCGATGCGCGTCCGTTCACCAGCGGCGAAGGGTTCTCCGGCGATGTTCAGGAGGCGTTCGGCGTGCTCCAGGAGCTGCTTTCCCAGACTCGCGGCAGCATCAGCTACCACCGCGAAGTGCCCGCGGACGCGATGCCGATTTCCAGTCACGACCTGACACGCCTGCTTTCGCACCTGCAGCACCAACAGCCGGCGCAGCAGGCGACCGATGAGTTCGACCTGCGCCAGCAGCTCGAGCAATTGCTCAGCCGGGCCAGTGCCAAGAGTGGCCGGGCGCGGGTGGTTGGCGAGGTGGACGAGGACGTCATCAACCTGGTTTCGATGCTCTTCGAATTCATCCTCGACGACCGCACCCTTCCCGATTCGCTGAAGGCGCTGATCGCGCGCCTGCAGATCCCGATGCTCAAGGTCGCCGTGCTGGACAAGACCTTCTTCAGCCGCGGCAGCCACCCGGCGCGTCGGCTGCTCAACGAGATCGCATCCGCGTCGCTCGGCTGGGGCGACCAAGATGACGCCCAGCGCGACAGCCTGTACCAGAAGATCGAGAGCATCGTGCAGCGCCTGCTGAACGACTTCACCGATGATCCGGTGATCTTTTCCGAGCTGCTTTCCGAGTTCATCGCCTTTACCGGTGACGAGCGCCGCCGCAGCGACCTGCTTGAGCAGCGCACTCGCGATGCCGAGGAAGGACGTGTGCGTGCCGAGCTGGCGCGTCATCAGGTCGAGCGCGCGCTGAACGACCGGCTGCTTGGCAGGACCCTGCCGGAGGTCGTGGTGCGCTTGCTGCAGGAGGCATGGAGCAAGGTCATGCTGCTCACCTACCTGAAGAGCGGCGGCGAGTCCGAAGAGTGGAAGGCCGTTCTGTCGACCATGGACGACCTGATCTGGAGCGTCGAATCTCACGAGGAGCCCGAAGACCGCCTGCGCCTGCTCGAGCTGGTCCCGGGGCTGCTCAAGTCGCTGCGCGACGGGCTGACTAGCGCCGCATTCGACCCGTTCTCCACCGGCGAGTTTTTCAGCCAGCTGGAAGCCCTGCACGTCCAGGCGTTCCAGCGCTTCAAGCGGCCGGAGCCGGAAGGTGAAGGCGAGCGGGAAAGCGCGCTGGCAGAGGGCGAGCACAACATTCTTGATCTCGATGCGGCGGCCCAGGATGACGCGGAGGAGGACCTGATCCTCGCCGAACTGCCGCAGATGGTCGAAGTGGTCGAAGAGATCGTGCTGCTGGCGCCGGGCGAAACCCGGGCGCCGGAGCCGGAGATGATCCTCCCCGACCACGACGAAGCCTTTCAGCAGGTGGACAACCTGCGGGTGGGTAGCTGGGTGGAAATCCAGGAAGACTCCGACCATAAGCTGCGCTGCAAGCTGGCCGCGATCATCAAGCCGACCGGCAAGTACATCTTCGTCAACCGTACCGGCATGAAGGTGCTGGAGAAGACGCGGATGGGCCTGGCCGTCGAGTTCCGTCGTGGCGCGGTACGTCTGCTGGACGACGCCCTGCTGTTCGACCGGGCGCTGGAGTCGGTGATCGGCAACCTGCGGCGGCTCAAGGGCGCTTAGTTTCCTCGCGCTTGAATCAAGGCCCGGATGAGGGGCACCCAGGGAGAGGCTCTCCGAACGGTGCGATTCTTCCGGGCTTTTGCATTTCTGGCCGTTGGCCATGCGCGAGGCGCTTCCAAGCGCCAGGCTTTGCGTGGGTCTGGAGCCTGCTCTAGAGTGGCGACTCGTCGAGGAGTCCCCCATGTACCTGGATCCGCACAGCGGCTGGTTCGAAGGCGTCCGGCATTGCCCTTCGCCCAACTTCAACGCTCGCCCGTCCGGCGAAATATCCCTGCTGGTCATTCACAACATCAGCTTGCCGCCGGGCCAGTTTGGAACCGGCAAGGTGCAGCAGTTCT
Organism: Pseudomonas sp. PS02288; assembly: GCF_029959715.1. NCBI lineage: Bacteria > Pseudomonadati > Pseudomonadota > Gammaproteobacteria > Pseudomonadales > Pseudomonadaceae > Pseudomonas > Pseudomonas sp. PS02288. Next base: position 4,976 of record NZ_JASCPA010000051.1, read on the forward strand.
TCGCCAATCAGTTGGTCGCGGACGAGCATCCCTACTTCGCCGATATCTGCTCCCTGACGGTTTCCGCGCACTTCCTCATCGAGCGCGATGGCGCGGTGTTCCAGTTCGTATCCTGCCGCGACCGGGCCTGGCATGCCGGAGTGTCGCGCTTCGAGGGGCGCGAGAACTGCAATGATTTCTCCCTCGGCATCGAACTCGAAGGCACCGACGACCTGGCCTACAGCGACGCCCAGTACGCCGCGCTGGCGACCCTGACCGGTGAGCTGCGACGGGCCTATCCGGCCATCCGCCCCGAGCGCATCGTCGGCCACAGCGACATCGCGCCCGGCCGCAAGACCGACCCCGGCGGCGCCTTCGACTGGCCGCGGCTGCGCGCGGCACTGACAGAGGAGTCAACTCAATGAGCTTTCTGGTACTGCTGCTCGCGCTGCTGGTGGAAAAGCTGTCCGGCTTGCGCCACCGCATCCAACGCGATGGCCTCTGGTTCAGGCTGCTGGCGCGGATCGACTCCGGCACCGACGCGGGCGCGCCGTGGCTGCGGCTGATCCTGCTGGTCCTGCCGCCGTTGCTGGTCCTGGCGCTGGTGCTGCTGATCCTGCAACCGCTCGCCTATGGATGGTTGGCTCTGCCGGTGCATCTGCTGGTGCTGATCTACAGCCTGGGGCGCGGCGACGTGCAGAAGTCCTGCGGCCCGTTCCGTGATGCCTGGCGCCGTGGCGACGCCGTAGCGGCGGAGCTGGTGGCCGAGCGCGACATGGGCATCGAGGCCTGCGAGCCGGGTTCGCTGCTGCGGCGCGTGCAGCGCTACCTGTTGTGGCAGGGCTATCAGGGTTTCTTTGCGGTGATCTTCTGGTACGCGCTGCTGGGGCCGGTGGCGGCGCTCGGTTACCGGCTGGTGGCGCTGCTCGCCGAGCAGGCGCAAGGCCCGGCGCTGCGTGAGCGTGCCTTGCAGCTGCGCCACGGCCTCGATTTCGTCCCCGCGCGGGTGCTGGTGGCCAGTTTCGCGCTGGTCGGAAATTTCATCGCCGTCAGCCGTGAACTGCTGCACGAGCTGCTCAACTGGAACCTTCCTGCCGAGCAGTTGCTGGAGCGGGCGGGGCGGGCGGCGGGCGATCTCGGCGAGCCGCTGGTCGGCGACCCAGGCGTCGCCAGCCTCGATCTTCTCTGGCAACTGCTGGTGCGTTCGGCCGTGCTTTGGTATGCCGCCCTGGCGATCCGCGCGCTGCTCCTGTGAGCCCGGTTACGAGATGCAACCTGCGTCTGGTGAATGATGGCAAAACGCTTAACCTTAAGTTACAAATCGCAACGCCGATATCAGGTATACAGGCTCCGCGGCTGCCGGCTGCGCCCCTGAAAGTGCCTGGGTAGCTGCTGCGCCCATTCAGCGAAAACTGCTGTTTCTCCGCCGACCATAAAAATAATCGGGAGAATTCGATTGAAGACCATTCTGTACCCGGCGATCGCCCTGATGAGCCGGCTGAGTTTCGCGATGAAGTTCAGCCTGATCAGCGTGATGTTCTTCCTGCCGATGCTCGTCACCAACTTCTATCTGGTGCGCGACTCCTATGATCAGTTCATCGGTACCCGCATCGAGCTGGACAGCCTCGACCTGCTGGGCAGGACCCTCAACATCCAGCGCGACACCGAGTCGCTGAGCAACCTCGTCGAAATCAATTCGCTGATCGGCCAGTCCGGCAACGCGGGCGATGTCGAGCGGCGCATCAGCCAGTTGCAGGACACCTTGGTGGAAACCATCGGCGCGCTGCAGTCGGCGGGCGGAACCACCCAGCAGGTCGAGGACTTCAACGCCAAGCGCGATGAACTGCTGGCCGGCTTGAAGTCCGTCCAGGCGGAAACCTCGTTGCAGAACAAGTCGGCGCTGGTCGACCAGCAGCTCGGGCGCGTGCAGGCCTTCATCGCCTTCGTCGCCTCCGATGCGGGGCTGAGCCAGGACCCGGACCGGTCGGTGCGCCAACTCACCGAACTGGTCACCACCTCCACGCTGAAAGTCACCGATACCCTGGGCGCGGCCCGCGCCACCGGCAGCTACTCCCTCGGGCTGGGCTTCCTCAACTCGGCGGCCAGCAACCGCATGGACGACCTGATCGCGGTCCTGGAAAAACTCGACGGCGAATACGCCGTGGCGCTGGAAAACGCGCTGTCCACCAGTACCGGGGCGCGCGCGGCCCTTCAGGGGCTGGCGCAGGCGAGTCGTGGCAGCCTGAAGGAGTCCAGCACGCTGATCGAAGACAAGATCACCGTGGCCGATACCCTCGATACGCCGTGGCCGGAATATTACGAAGACCTCAGCGCGCAGATGGCCAAGTCGTACCAGTTGAGCGATGCCGCGCTGGGCTTTCTTGAGAGCGAGCTGCAGCAGCGCCTGGCCGAGCATCGCCGGCAGATGCTGCTGCTGGTGGTGGCGCTGATCGCGGTGTTCCTGCTGATCGGCTACCTCTACGGCGGCTTCTACGTGTCCACGCGCAGCACGCTCAAAAGCCTAGGCCGGGTGATGGACAAGGTGGCCTCCGGTGACATGACCGCTAGTTTCAAGGCGCAGACCTCCGACGAGCTGGGCGAGCTGGGGCAGGTGTTCAACGGTACCGTGGTGAAGATTCACGACCTGATCCAGCGGGTCGGGCTGACCGTCGTGGAAGTCGAGCGCCAGGCCGATCGCGTGGAAGTGGTGTCCGGCGAAAGCAACCAGGCGGTGGCGGGGCAACGCAGCCAGATCGAGCAGGTCGCCACGGCGATGAACCAGATGTCGGCCACCGCCCAGGAGGTCGCGCGCAGTGCCGCCGCGGCGGTGGACAGCGCCCACAGCGTCAACGAGGAAACCGTCAGCGGGCGCGAACTGGTCGAATCCCAGGTCGGCAGCATCCAGCGCCTTGCGGGCGAGATCGATCAGTCGGTGCTGGTGATCAACCAGTTGGCCAGCGACAGCCAGTCGATCAGCCGCGTGCTGGATGTGATCAAGGGCATCGCCGAGCAGACCAACCTGTTGGCGCTGAATGCCGCCATCGAGGCGGCGCGGGCGGGCGAGCAGGGGCGCGGCTTCGCGGTGGTCGCCGACGAGGTACGCAACCTCGCAAAGCGCACCCAGCAGTCCACCGAGGAGATCGAGCAGATGATCGCCCGGCTGCAGGGCGGAGTTGGCGCGGCGGTGAAGGCGATGAGTGCCAGTCACCGCATGGCCGACGGCACCGTGGACGAGTCCGGTCGCGTGCAGCGCGCGCTGGAGAACATCCTCGGCGCGGTGGGCATGATCGTCGATCAGAACCAGCAGATCGCTGCGGCGGCGGAGCAACAGACCGCCGTGGCCCACGATATCGATCAGAACATCGTGCAGATCAACCAGGCCGGCGAGCGCACCGCCGAAGGCGCGAGCCAGACCGAGCGGGCCAGCCGCGAATTGTCCGAGCTGGTCGGCGATCTCAAGCAGCTGATCGGCGCCTTCAGAGTCTAGCGGGCGAGCGTGGCAGGCCCGGCACAGGCCTGCCTTCAGGGCTCCCAGCCGAACAGTTCGCAGCTGTTGCGATAGCTCGCCGCGGCCAGTTCCTCGGGGCTGACACCTCTGATTTCCGCCAGCGCCACGCAGATGTCCGGGAGGAATTCCGGGCTGTTGCGCTCGCCGGCGTGGGCGTGCGGGGTGATGTCCGGGGCGTCGGTTTCCAGCACGATGCTGTCCAGCGGCAACTGGCGCAGCACCTTGTGCATGCGCAGCGCCTGCGGCCAGGTGCCGGCGCCGCCGAGGCCGAGCCTGAATCCCAGCCTGATGTACTCGCGGGCTTCCTCGTAACTGCCGCTGAAGGCGTGGGCGATGCCGCCGCGTGCCGGCCGGAGGCGCTTGAGCGTGGTCACCACCGCGGCGTGGGCGCGGCGCACGTGCAGCAGCACCGGCCGCTCGAACTCGCAGGCCAGCTCCAGCTGCGCCTCGAAGAGTTCCTGCTGGCGCGGTTTGTCCGGGTTTTCTATGTAGTAATCCAGCCCCACTTCGCCGATCGCGCAGAGCCGGTCGTCGCCGGCCAGGCGCTGCAGCCACTCGCGCAGTTCGCCGAGGTGCTCCGGGCGGTGCCTGTGCAGGAAGGCGGGGTGCAGCCCCAGGGTCGCGTACAGGCCCGGCTCGCGGCCTACCAGATCCCAGAGGCGCTGCCAGTGCGCCTGGTAGACGCCGATGATCACCTGGCGCTCGACGCCGCGGGCACGGGCGCGTTCGAGCACGGCGGCACGATCGTCGTCGAACGGCGGGAAGTCCAGGTGATTGTGAGTGTCGATGAGTCGCATCAGCGGTCGCCTTCGCCAAGGCTGCGCTGCTTCAACACCCTCGGGATCGCTTCCAGGCCCGGTTGGTAGGCGCCGTGCTCGATGGCCTGGAGCGCCCAGTGCAGAATCCGCTCGGCGAGCCGCTCGTGCTGCTGCGAGATCGCATTGACCCGCAGCGGCAGGAAGTCCAGCAAGCGGGTGTCGCCGAAGGTCGCCAGGCGCGGCGGCGGTACGTCCGGCGAGTCGTGCTGCAGCGCCTCCAGCACGCCTTCCAGCAGCACGTAGGCGGTGGTGATCAGCGCGTCCGGCATCGGCCCGTCGCGCAGCAGCGCCTGCATCTGCTCACACCCGCACGCGCGGCTGAACTCCGCGCCGTGCAACACGCTCAGCTTGCCGGCGAAACCGTCCAGGCCCTCGCGAAATCCCGCCTCGCGCGCCTGGCTGATGGGCAGCTCGGGGCGCGCGCCGATCAGCACCACGTGCGTGGGCAATGACTCCAGCAGGCTGCGGGTGAGCAATACGCCGGCCTGCCGGTCGTCGCTGACCACCGAGCGGATGGACCGGGGGTCGAGCGCGCGGTCGAGGGCGATCACCGGCAGGCCGGCGTCGACCAGTTGCGCGTAGGTGGGGTCGTCCTGCGGCAGGCAACTGGCGACCACCAGCGCGTCGCAGCGCCGCGAACGGAACAGTTCGACCAGCTGGCGCTCGCTGTCCGGCTCGTCGTCCGAGCTGGCGATCAGCAACTGGTAGCCGACCGCCCGCGCGCACTGTTCGAGGAACTTGGCGGTGCGCGCGTAGCTGGGATTTTCCAGGTCGGGAATGATCAATCCCAGGCAGCGGCTCTGGCCGCGGCGCAGGCCGGCGGCCTGCTGGTCGGGACGATAACCGTAGCGCTCGACCACCTCGCGCACCCGCGCCACGGTGGCGGCGCTGATTCTGCGCTGTACCGCCTGGCCGTTGATCACGTAGCTGGCGGTGGTCACGGACACCTCGGCCAGGCGGGCGACATCGCTGAGTTTCACGGTGGGCGGGGTCCTTGTGGTCAATACTGCTGGATGGGCCGGGCTTCAAAGCTTCACCCATTCTGGGGTAACGTGCCAACCCTTGATGAAACGATTCAGCAGGCGGCCGGTCTGACATTGGCCGTCGTAGAGGACCCGTACATGCTCGAATTGAATGCCGCGCACATCCAGATGCAGCAACGCGCACCGGACAAGCAGGCCGCGCTGCGCAGCCTGGCCGAGACCCTGGTCGATGATGGCCTGGTGATGCCCGGCTATCTGGCGGGCATGCAGGCGCGCGAAGCGCAGGGCTCGACGTATCTCGGGCAGGGCATCGCGATTCCCCACGGTACGCCGGACACCCGCGACCAGGTGATCAGCACCGGGGTGCGGCTGATGCAGTTTCCCTTGGGCGTCGACTGGGGCAATGGCCAGCGCGTCTACCTCGCCATCGCCATTGCCGCGCGTTCCGACGAACACCTGCAACTACTGCAGATGCTCACCCGCGCCCTCGGCGAGGGCGATCTCAGCGAAGCGCTGCGCGATGCGCCGGATGCCGAGGCGCTGGTCGCCCTGCTGCGCGGCGCGCCACAGGAGCTGGCGCTGGACAGCCAGCTGGTCGGCCTGGGACTCGTCGCCGAGGATGCCGACGACCTGGCCTGGCAAGGCATTCGCCTGCTGAAGAGGGCTGGTTGCGGCGGTCCCGGATTCGCCGCCGGATTGCTGCGTGAGCCGCCGCTGCCGCTCGGCGACGGCCTCTGGCTGCTGCACGGCGAGGAGGGCGCCGGCCGCCCCGGACTGGCTTTCGTCACCCCGCAAACGCCGCTGCAGCATGACGCCCAGCCGCTCGCTGGGCTGTTTTGCCTGGCCAGCCGTGGCGAGGCGCAGCGGCAGACCCTCGAGCGCCTGTGCGACTTGCTGATCGAGGGGCGCGGGCATGAATTCAGTCAGGCCACCTCCAGCCGCAGCGTGCTCGAAGCCCTTGGCGGCGAGCTGCCGGTGGACTGGCCGTCGCGGCGTATCGTCCTGGCCAACGCCCACGGCCTGCATGCGCGTCCGGCCAAGGTGCTCAGCGAACTGGCGCAGTCCTTCGATGGCGACGTGCGTGTGCGCCTGCCCGGCGATCCCGGCCGCGGCGTCTCGGCGAAAAGCCTGAGTCGCCTGCTGGCCCTCGGCGCGCGCCGTGGGCAGGAGTTGGAGTTCATCGCCGAGCCGTCGATCGCAGGCGATGCGCTGCCCGCCGTCGAGGCCGCGGTGCGTGCCGGGCTGGGCGAAGAGGTCGAGCCGCTACCGGAAACGCCCTTCGCCCCGCCGCCCAGTATCGAGGCGCGGGTGTCGCTGGCGGCCGACGTATCGCCGCCGCTGGCGCCGGCGGCCGGTGCGCGCATCCAGGCGGTCGCCGCCGCACCGGGGATCGCCATCGGCCCGGCGCTGGTGCGCGTGCCGCTGAAGATGGATTTCCCGCAGCATGGCCAGGGTCTGGCGGTCGAGCGCCAGCGTCTGGCGCAGGCGCTGGACGAGGTGGTGGCGCAGATCCAGGCGCTGGTGGAGCGCAGCAGCGAGGCCAGCATTCGCGAAATCTTCGTCACTCACCAGGCGATGCTGCGTGACCCCGCCCTGCACGAGGACGTTGGCGTGCGTCTCGACGAGGGCCTCAGCGCCGAGGCGGCCTGGATCGGCGAGATCGAAGCCACCGCGCAGCGCCAGGAAGCCCTGCACGACGCCCTGCTGGCGGAGCGCGCGGCGGACCTGCGCGACATCGGCCGGCGCGTGCTCGGCCACCTGCTGGGCGTCGAGGCGCCGGTCGAGCCGGAACAACCGTACATTCTGGTGATGGACGAAGTGGCGCCCTCGGACGTCGCCAGCCTGGATCGCGACCGTGTCGCCGGCATCCTTACCGCGCGCGGCGGCGCCACCGCGCATTCGGCGATCATCGCCCGCGCGCTGGGCATTCCCGCGGTAGTCGGCGCCGGCGAGGCGGTGCTCGCGCTGGCGCCGAACACGCCGCTGCTGCTGGACGGCGAGCGCGGAACCCTGCGCGTGGCGCCGGATGCGCAGGCCGTCGAGATCGCCCGGCGTCAGCGCGAAGCCAGCCTCCAGCGTCAGGCCCGCGCCGACGCCGAGCGCCTGCAACCGGCGGTGACCTTGGACGGCCACGCCGTGGAGGTCGCCGCCAACCTCGGCGACACCGCCGATACCGCCGCCGCAGTGGAGCAGGGCGCCGAAGGCGTCGGCCTGCTGCGCACCGAGCTGGTGTTCATGCAGCACGCCTCGGCGCCGGACCAGGCCAGCCAGGAGATCGAATACCGCCGTGCGCTGGATGCCCTCGACGGTCGCCCGCTGGTGGTGCGCACCCTCGACGTCGGCGGCGACAAGCCGCTGCCGTACTGGCCGCTGCCGGCGGAGGAAAACCCGTTCCTCGGCCTGCGCGGTATCCGCCTCAGCCTGCAACGCCCCGAGGTGCTGGAAACACAGCTGCGCGCGCTGTTCGCCTCCGCCGAGGGGCGCCCGCTGCGGGTGATGTTCCCGATGGTCGGTTTCGTCGAGGAGTGGCGCGCGGCCCGTGACATGGCGCTGCGCCTGCGCGAGGAAATCCCGGTCGCCGACCTGCAGCTGGGGATCATGGTCGAGGTGCCGTCGGCGGCGCTGCTGGCCCCGGTGCTGGCGCGCGAAGTCGACTTCTTCAGCATCGGCACCAACGACCTGACCCAGTACGCGCTGGCCATCGACCGCGGCCATCCGACGCTGTCGGCGCAGGCCGACGGGCTCCATCCGGCCGTGTTGCGGCTGATCCAGATGACCGTCGAGGCGGCGCATGCCCACGGCAAGTGGGTCGGCGTGTGTGGCGAGCTGGCCGGCGATACCCACGCGGTGCCGGTGCTGGTCGGCCTGGGCGTCGACGAGCTGAGTGTCTCGGCGCGCTCCATCGCGCTGGTCAAGGCGCGGGTGCGCGAGCTGGACTTCGCCCGCAGCCAGCTCTTCGCCCAGCAGGCGCTGAACCTGGAAAGCGCCGCCGCCGTGCGCGCGCTGGTGGAGGAGCACTTCTGATGGCACGCGTACTGACGATCACCCTCAATCCGGCGCTGGATCTCAGCGTGCGCCTGGATCGCCTGCAGCCCGGCGCGGTGAACCGCAGCCTGGGCTTCGCCAGCCACGCCGCCGGCAAGGGCCTCAACGTCGCCCAGGTGCTCGCCGACCTGGGGCACAAGGTCAGCGTCGCCGGTTTTCTCGGCACGGCCAACGCGGCGGCCTTCGAGACGCTGTTCTCGCGGCGCGGCTTCGTGGACGCCTTCGTTCGCGTGCCGGGCGAAACGCGCAGCAACATCAAGCTGGCCGAGGCCGATGGGCGCGTCACCGACCTCAACGGGCCCGGTCCGCAGGTCGACGAAGCGCACCAGGCCGAATTGCTCGAGGAGCTCGAACTGATCGCTGCCGGCCACGACGCCGTGGTGGTGGCCGGCAGCCTGCCGCAGGGCGTCACGCCGGAGTGGTTCGCGGCGTTGCTGCGCACGCTCGGCGCCCGTGGCGTGCCGCTGCTGCTGGACAGCAGCGGGCCCGCGCTGCGCGCCGGGCTGGCCGCCGCGCCCTGGATGATCAAGCCTAACGAGACCGAGCTGGCCGAGGCCTGCGGCGGTTCGGCGGATTCGCTGGACGACCTGCAGCGCGCCGCCCTGCGCCTGCGCGGGCAGGGCATCGAGCACGTGCTGCTGTCGCGCGGTGCCGAGGGGGTCTGCTGGATCGGCCCGGAGATCGCCCTGCAGGCGCGCCCGCCGAAGGTCGAGGTGGTCAGCACCGTCGGCGCCGGCGACTCGCTGCTCGCCGGCACCCTGCATGGCCATCTCAGCGGCTGGCCGGCCGAACGCAGCCTGCGCCTGGCCACGGCGATCGCCGCGCAGGCGGTGACGCAGCTGGGCTTCGGCATCCATGACCGCGAGCAACTGGCGCGGCTGGAGCGCGAGGTGACGATCGAAGCGCTGGAGGCTCTGCAATGAGCATGCAGCAGACAGTGGCAGGGCAGTTCAGCCCGGCTGCGCAACAGGAATCGAGGTACCCATGAATCTGCTGATCGTCACCGCCTGCCCGAACGGGCAGGTCACCAGCGTGCTCTGTGCCCGCTTGCTGGATGCCGCGGCGCAGCGCCTGGGCTGGACGACGCGCGTCGAAGTGCATGATCCGCGCGCCATCGGCTCGCCGCTGAGCGACGCCGACATCGCCGGCGCCGACCTGGTCGTTGTGGTGCGCACCGGCGAGCTGGCCCTGGGGCGTTTCGTCGGCAAGCGCGTGGTGCAGTCGACGCCTGCCGAGGCGCTGCAGAATCCGCGCGAGTTCCTCGAACAGGCCGCCGCCAGCGCCCAGGTGCTGGAGCAGGCAAGCGCTACCGGGGCGAGCGCCGGGAAGCCGCGCCTGGTGGCGGTCACCGCCTGCCCAACCGGCGTCGCCCACACCTTCATGGCCGCCGAAGCGCTGCAGCAGGCAGCCGGCCAGCTCGGCTACGCGCTGCAGGTGGAAACCCGCGGTTCGGTGGGCGCTCGCAACCTGCTGGACGACGCGGCCATCGCCGCCGCCGACGTGGTGCTGCTGGCCACCGACATCGAGGTCGATACCGCCCGCTTCGCCGGCAAGAAGGTCTATCGCTGCGGCACCGGCGTCGCCCTCAAGCAGCCGCAACAGACCCTGCAGCGCGCCCTCGCCGAAGGCAAGCCGCTGGCCGCCGCGGCCACCGACGGCGCCGCCGCCGGCAGCGAGCAGGGCAAGGCCGGGCCCTACAAGCACCTGCTTACCGGCGTGTCCTACATGCTGCCGATGGTGGTTGCTGGCGGCCTGCTGATTGCCCTGTCGTTCGTCTTCGGCATCGAGGCGTTCAAGCAGGAAGGCACGCTGCCCGCGGCGCTGATGCAGATCGGTGGCGACGCGGCGTTCAAGCTGATGGTGCCGCTGTTGGCCGGTTACATCGCCTATTCGATTGCCGACCGTCCGGGCCTGGCGCCGGGGATGATCGGCGGGCTGCTGGCGAGCACCCTGGGTGCGGGCTTCATCGGCGGCATCGTCGCCGGTTTTCTCGCCGGTTATTCGGCCAGGGCCATCGCCCGCTGGGTCCGATTGCCGTCCAGCGTGGAGGCGCTGAAGCCGATCCTGATCATCCCGCTGCTGGCCAGCCTGTTCACCGGCCTGGCGATGATCTACGTGGTCGGCAAACCGGTGGCCGGCATGCTCGCCGGGCTGACGGCGTTCCTTGACACCATGGGCACCTCCAACGCGGTGCTGCTTGGCCTGCTGCTCGGCGGGATGATGTGCGTCGACCTCGGCGGCCCGATCAACAAGGCGGCCTACGCGTTTTCGGTCGGCCTGCTGGCGTCGCAAAGCTACGCGCCGATGGCGGCGACCATGGCCGGCGGCATGGTGCCGCCGATCGGCATGGCCATCGCCACGCTGCTGGCGCGGCGCAAGTTCGCCCAGAGTGAGCGCGAGGCCGGCAAGGCCGCCGGCGTGCTCGGCATGTGCTTCATCTCCGAAGGGGCGATTCCGTTCGCCGCCAAGGACCCGCTGCGGGTGATCCCGGCCAGCGTCGCCGGCGGTGCGCTGACCGGAGCGCTGTCGATGGCGTTCGGCTGCAAGCTGATGGCGCCGCACGGCGGGCTGTTCGTCCTGCTGATCCCCAACGCGATCAACCACGCACTGCTCTACCTGCTGGCGATCGTCGCCGGTAGCGTGCTCACCGGGGTGATCTACGCGCTGATCAAGCAGCCCGAACCGCAGGCGCTGGATGTTCAGGGCGAAGCGGCGTAGGGAAGAACGCCTTGCGCGCCGCCCGGTCGATCGTGACGGGGGCGCCAAGGCCGGAGGCGATCATGGTCGCATGAAGGCGTAGTCGCGTTCCTCGTCGAGGTTGTCGGCGAGAAACGTCAGCTCCTGCGCCAGGTCGGCGAGGCTGCGCGTCCGCTTGCTGCGCTCGACCACCGCGCTGAGCAGCGTGCGCAGCGCCATCGCCTCATCCAGGCCCGCCGTCCGGGCCAGCTCCAGTTCGCGTTCCAGGGCCTCTCGTGCCCATGCATATCCGCCCATGTCTTCTGCCTCTTGGAATGAGTGAGGGCTCATCTTCGAGGCCATCGGCTTTCGGCGGTTGATGCAGGTCAAACCGCTGCGCGGGATGCGACGGGTGAATCCCGGCCCATCAGCGGGGTCGCTCGTCGTCCTTCCACGGCGCCTGCAGGTATCGGCTGCGGTTGAAGGTTTCCAGCCACTCGGGGCAGAACACCACCAGCGCGGTGACCGCCGTTCCGTTGATGAACGCCTCGGGAAACATGATCAGCCACAGATAACCGGCGAAGTCGTCCAGCCAGGGCGGCATCGGGAACAGCCCGTCGATCCAGAGCACGCCGAGCGCGGCGAGCATGCACAGCAGCGCGGCCAGCGCCGCGGGAAAGAAGCCGGAGAAGAATATGTAGACGAACAGGTTGCGCGGCTGCGCGCGCTCCACGCGCAACGCGCAGAGCTCGGTGACCAGCACCGGTAGCGCCACCAGCAGGACGCCGTTCATGCCCAGCGCCGCCAGGTCCTGACGTCCCATCGCGACCAGCGCGAGCTGGGCGACCAGGCCGCAGAGCAGCGCCAGCGGCCAGTCCAGCAGCAGGGTCACCGCGGTCATGCCGAGAAAATGGAAGGACAGCCCGGAGTCGAAATCGCGCCGCACCAGCCAGAGCAGGAATAGCCCGAGCATGGTGCCAAACAGCAGGTGCTGGCGCCGGGCATCGCTGAACAGCTCCAGCCACGGCGCCCGCCCTATCGCCCAGGCGATGACCGGCGCGTAGATCGCCCATCCCAGCAATGCGCTTTCCGGCGACAGCAGCGCCGCGCTGATCATGGCGTGAGCCGCTGCAGCGCCGCGCTCAACTGCCCCGTGTCGGTGAACGACTGGCGACTCAGTATCCGCCGGCCATCGAGCTGCAACCAGAGCACGGCATCGGCCGCAGGCTCGTAGCGCGGGACGATGCGCGCCTCGCGGTCAAGCACCACGCGGTACGGGTAGTCGCGCATGGCCGGCACGGCGAACAGCTTCGCGACCAGCGAGGGCATGCGGCTGATATCGGCGAGGAACACCGCCCGGCGCTGCTCCAGGTAGCCCTTGGGTTTATCCACCAGCGCCGCTTCGACCAGCTTGGCGCCGGCCATGTCGCGGGCCACCAGCAACACCTGCAGGTCGTCGGAGAGGGTGTAGGGCTGCTCGTGCTGATCGAGCAGCGTCCAGGGCGCGAGTGGCTGCGTTTCCTCGGCGGCCTGCAGCAGGGCGGGAAAGAGTGCGGCGCAGAGCAGAATCCAGACTTTCATGAGTGATGTCCTTGCATGGAGTAAACCTCGATATCGTCGCGCCGTTCCCAGCCTTCCTGCGCCTGCCAGAACGCCAGCGCCTTGGGCGCATCGCGCAGGACGAAGACATGGCTCTTGTGGATGCCCAGGCGCGCCAGGCGGGCGAGCGTCTCATCGAGCAGCGCTCTCGCCAGCCCGCGACCGCGGTACGCCTCGTCCACCACCAGGTGCTGGAGGTAGCCACGGCGGCCGTCGTGCCCGGCCATCAGGCAGGCCACCGGTCGCCCTTGCGCTTCGACCAGCAGACTCAGGCCGGGGTTGCGTGCAAGGTAATCGGTGAACGGTTGCAGCGCGTCCTCGGGGCGAATCCGAATGCCCGGCGTGCGCTGCCACAGCGAGAGCAGCGCCGGGTGATCGGAAGGGACGGCGGAACGAGGTTTCATGGGGACTTCAGGGTCTTTCGCCATGGTCGGGAGGGCGGCTCATCGGGTGGGCGTGGAGCGCCAGTTTACTGCGTTGGCGCGCGCGCCACTGCGACCACCGGCCGCTGCTTTTACCGGCGCAGTCGATTAGAGTCGCCTTCCTTCTGGCAGTCCCGTTGTCGCCATGCGTTCGTTGTTGCTGTGCTTCATGCTGTTGTCCGGCCTGTGCTCCACCCTTTCATCGATCGCCGCGGAAGGTCCTTACGGCAAGGTCCGCCTGGACGAGATCACCAGCATCTACGATGGCGATACCTTCCGCGCGACCATCCGTGACTGGCCTGCCGTGATCGGCCACCGGGTGCCGGTGCGCATCGCCGGCATCGATACCCCGGAGCTGCGCGACAAGCGTCCCGCCGTGCGCGCGCTGGCGCTCAGGGCCAAGCAGTTCAGCGTGCAAAGGCTGCGCGCGGCGCGCTACGTCGAGTTGCGCAACATCCGCCGCGACAAGTATTTCCGCCTGCTCGGCGATGTCTGGGTCGACGGTAGCGACCTGGGCGCGATGCTGATTCGCGCCGGCCTGGCGAAACCCTACGATGGCGGCACCAAGAGCGTCTGGTGAGGCCCCTGACCCATGGAGCACATGACGATGCGTGAACGCAGCCCGCTGCACACCCTGCTCGCCGCGGTTCCCCAGCAGGGGCGCGTGCGCTGGATCGGCGTGCGCCCGCTGTCGCGCGGCGAGGTTCTGCAGCCGGACGTCGTCGAGGCGCGGCGCGATGCCGGTCTGACCGGCGACCACGCCCGCCCGGGCCCGCGCAACGCGCGGCAGGTCACTTTCATCCAGTGGGAGCATCTGGCGGTGATCGCCAGCCTCATCGGGCGCGACATCGCGCCGGCCGAGCTTCGACGCAACATCGCGGTGAGCGGGATCAACCTGTTCAGCCTGAAGAACCGCCGCTTTCGCATCGGCGAAGCGCTTTTCGAAACCACCGGCTGGTGCCAGCCGTGTGCGCGTCTGGAGGAAAACCTCGGGCCCGGCACCTTTCAGGCCGTGCGTGGGCACGGCGGCATCACCGCGCGGGTGTTGCACAGCGGCATCATTCGTCTGGGTGACACGCTGATCGTCGAGCCGTTGCAGGAAGCGCAGCTAGACTGAAGGCGAACCCGAGCGAGGCCGGCAGCATGTCCAAGCGATTGAGCGACGAAGACCAGCGCCGCGTAGACGAATACCTGAGCGCGCCGCAGCATCGCGTCGAGCGCAAGCCGTTCCGGCCGTGGTTGCTGCTGGCTGTGGTACTGATCAGCGTGATCGGCATGGGCCTGATCAGTCGCCTGCTCAGTCTGCTGGTGCTCTAGGAGGGGCGTTGCGAACGAACGCTGGGGTTGCCCGGTGTGGGCGTTTCATCGTTCGAGAGGTGCGGAGAAGAAAATGGTGGGTCGTGTAGGATTCGAACCTACGACCAATTGGTTAAAAGCCAACTGCTCTACCAACTGAGCTAACGACCCAAAAGGTGGTCGGGGTAGGGGGATTCGAACTCCCGACATCCTGCTCCCAAAGCAGGCGCGCTACCGGGCTGCGCTATACCCCGATCTGGAAGAAGTTGGCTCCGCGACCTGGACTCGAACCAGGGACCCAATGATTAACAGTCATTTGCTCTACCGACTGAGCTATCGCGGAACTACGAGCTTCCAATCTCTTTTACGGTGCCGGTGAACCGGAATCCCGTATCAGAGGCGCGCCATTTTACGTTTCCCGAAGCGCCTGTCAACCCTTAAAATTCTTCCTGAGACAATGTCTTGCAGTCGGCGGGGTGGCTGCTATATCTGTGCTGAAGATCACCGTGTGGAGTGCGCTCGTCAGTCGGGCACCGGCAACTTGATGATGGACGAACGCGACTCACCCCTGTCTCCCTCCGCCCACGGCACACTCGCCAGCCGCGTCATCCAGCCGCGTTTCAGCGAGCTGGTGCAGCGCTGTCGCAAACGGGTGATGAACGCCCTCGCCGAACACCTCACCGCGACCTTCGGGCAGGTCGACGACACCCTCTTCGAGTGCGCCGAGAAGGCGGAGAACAATCAGGTCCAGACGCTGTTCTTCGACAGCATGCGCGACATCCGCCGGTTGCGGCCGCTGGTCGAGCGGACCTATCACCAGCAGATCGCCCGGCAGTTCTCCGATTTCCTCCAGGGAAAACCGTCCGCCACGAACGACGACGCGCTCGAGGCCGACGACCTGCGTCTGGTGCAGAACGAGGATTACGAGGAGACCCTGCAGATCATCAACATGGTCAGCCGGGTGAAGGCCCGCTGCGCGCAGAGCCTGTTCGCGCTGGATCGTCGGCTGGCCCTGCTGAACAACGGCCGGAAGCTCGACGAGGACGGCAACCCCTTCGGTCCGCACGCCATCGCCCAGGCGTTCCGCGAGGCCTTGCAGCCGACGCCGCTGCCGCTGCGGATACGGATCATCCTCTACATGCTCTTCGACCGGCACCTCATGCAGAACCTCGACGGTCTCTACGAGGCGCTCAATCGCGAGCTGATCGACGCCGGCATCCTGCCCAACATGAAATACCAGGCGCAGCCGCGGTTCGAGGCCACGCGCGGCGCACCCGCCGCCGGCGCGCCTTCCTTCGCCGGATCGCCGGATGCCCGCTCGGGCTATTCCGACGGCGACGATCCATCGGCCGAGCAGGCCGAGCGGCTGTTCGACGGGCTCACCCAGCTGTTCATCGCGCTGCGCAAGCGTGAGGGCACGACCCTGCTCGGCGGCAGGCGCAGCATCGTCAGTTACGCGCCGCCCACCGCCACGCGCACCTTCGAGGCGCGCGACCTGCTGGAGGCGCTGAACCAGTTGCAGAAGCAGGCCGCCGAGGATTTCGCCCGGCGCATGCAACGGCCGCAGCAGGTCGACGGCGTGAAAGCCGACCTGCACCGGCAGCTTGAGTCGCGCGGCGCTGCGGCGGACCCGCGGCGGATTTCCGACCAGGAAGCCGACGTGATCGATCTGGTCGGCATGCTCTTCGACTTCATCCTCGATGACGCCGACTTGCCGGATGCCTGCAAGACCGCGCTATCGCACCTGCATACGCCCTATCTGCGGGTGGCGATGCAGGACAAGGCGCTCTTCACCCAGTACAACCACCCGGCCCGTTTGCTGCTCAATGCCATGGCGCGCGCCGGAGTGCTGTACGACGCCGAGGGCGAGGAGCGCGAACTGCTGGCGAAGATCCAGTGGGTGGTCGAGCGGGTGATCCAGGGCTTCACCGGCGATCTGGCACTGTTCGAAACGCTGCTGGACGAGTTCAACGAGTTCGTCGCTACCCTCAGGCACCGCGTCGAACTGCGTGAAAAGCGCTCCATCGAGGCGGCCAAGGGCCGTGACCGCCTGCTGGATGCGCGGCAGAGGGCCGGCGCCGCGATCGCCGAGGCGCTGCGCGGGCCGAGCCTGCCGAAGATCATCCAGGATTTCCTCGAGCTGACCTGGACCGACGTGCTGGTGTTCGTACAGCTTCGTCATGGCGAGGGCAGCGCCGAATGGAACCGCTCGCTGGAACTGGCCGAACAGCTGGCCTGGAGCGGCAGGCCGCAGGACGCCGCCGGCATCGACGCGTTGCACCGCCTGCGCGCCGGCATGCTCGACGATGTGCGCAAGGGCCTCGAATTGCTCGGCGGCTACCACGAGGACGGTATCGCCCGGCTGTTGCGGGACATCGTCGCCAGCCAGGACGCCGTGCAGGCCAAGCGCCCCGAACGGGTGGAGCCTCTCGCGCCGTCGCTGATCGAAAGCCCGCTGGCGAACATGCTCGGCGAGGATGCGGTGTTGCTGGCGGACCGCCGCGCCGCCAGGCCGCCGCGCACGCAGCGCCTGGAAGCGCTGATCCGCCAGTTGCAAACGTTGGAGTTCGGCACCTGGTTCGACTTCGTCGAGGGCACGCAGCGGCGCCGGCTCAAGCTGTCCTGGTTCAGCCCGACGACGAACAACTACATGTTCGTAGACCAGTTGGGCCAGCGCGCCGCGATTCGCCCGCTGGAAGACCTCGCCGAGGAGATGAACCGCGGCCTGGCGCGCATCGTCATCGAGGAACGCAGCCTGCCCCTGGTGGATCGCGCGATGAACGCGATCTATCGCGCCCTGCAGCGTGTCAGCGGACGCTCCACCCACCCAGGAAACGACCATGGATAGCGAGCGTCGCCAGTACGATCGATACCGCCCCACACTCACCCTGGAAGTCTTCGACCGTCACGGCGGCCAGCGCCTGGGACGCATCGTCGACCTGTCCCGCGATGGCTTCATGCTCGTCACCGAACAGCTGCTGGCCGTCGATTCCGTCTGGGAGTGCCGGCTGACGGCGGGCAGCGGCGAGGTCCGCGAGGTGAGCTTCGGCGCCGACTGCCTGTGGGCCCGGCCGGGCACCGACGAACACCACGGCTGGGCGGGGTTCCACATCATCGACATGGCCGAGGATCAGGCGGCGCGGCTGGAGCTTCTGCTGCACGCGCTCTGAGCGAAAAAACCTCCCTCCCGGCAAGCGGAAGAGAGGTTTCGTACGGCCTGTGCCCGATCAGATAAAGACGATCTCGTCGTTGTCCAGGCGCGCCTTGATGGTATCGCCCGGTGCGAACTTGCCGGCAAGGATCTGCTGCGCCAGCGGGTTCTCGATCCAGCGCTGGATCGCGCGTTTTAGCGGACGTGCACCGTAGACCGGGTCGTAACCGACCGACACCAGCTTGTCCAGCGCCTCGTCGGTGAGCTCGAAGGTCAGGTCGCGCTCGGCCAGGCGCTGACGCAGCCGGCCCAGCTGGATCTCGGCGATGCCGGCGATCTGCTCGCGGCCCAGCGGCTCGAACACCACCACCTCGTCGATGCGGTTGACGAATTCCGGACGGAAGTGGTTGCCCACCGCGTCCATCACCGCCGCGCGCTGCGCCTCGCGGTCGCCGACCAGTTCTTGGATCTGCGCCGAACCGAGGTTCGAGGTCATCACGATCACCGTATTGCGGAAATCCACCGTGCGCCCGTGGCTGTCGGTCAGGCGGCCGTCCTCAAGCACCTGCAGGAGGATGTTGAAGACGTCCGGATGGGCCTTCTCGACTTCGTCGAGCAGCAGCACGGAGTAGGGTTTGCGCCGCACCGCCTCGGTCAGGTAGCCGCCTTCCTCGTAGCCGACGTAGCCCGGAGGCGCGCCGATCAGCCGTGCCACGGAGTGTTTCTCCATGAACTCGGACATGTCGATGCGCACCATGGCGTCCTCGGTGTCGAAGAGGAACTCCGCCAGCGCCTTGCACAGCTCGGTCTTGCCGACCCCGGTCGGGCCGAGGAAGAGGAACGAGCCGCTCGGCCGGTTCGGGTCGGCGAGGCCGGCGCGCGAGCGGCGCACGGCGTTCGCCACCGCCACCACGGCTTCGTGCTGGCCGATCACGCGGGTGTGCAGCATGTCTTCCATGCGCAGCAGCTTGTCGCGCTCGCCTTCGAGCATCTTGCTCACCGGGATGCCGGTCCACTTGGAAACCACCTCGGCGATTTCCTCCTCGGTGACCTTGTTGCGCAGCAGCTGGTTTTCCGACTTGCCGTGCTGTTCGGCCATCTGCTGGCTGCGTTCCAGATCGGGAATCACGCCGTATTGCAGTTCCGCCATGCGTTGCAGGTCGGATTTGCGTCGCGCGGCCTCCAGATCAGCCTTGGCCTGCTCGATTTTCTGCTGGATCTGCGCGGAGCCTTGCACCTCGGCCTTCTCCGACTTCCAGACTTCCTCGAGGTCGGCGTACTCCCGCTCAAGGCGATTGATGTCTTCCTTGAGCTTTTCCAGGCGTTTGAGCGCAGCGTCATCGTCTTCTTTCTTCAGCGCCTCACGTTCGATCTTCAACTGAATCAATCGGCGCTCGAGCTTGTCCAGCGCCTCGGGCTTGGAGTCGATCTCCATGCGGATGCGGCTGGCCGCTTCGTCGATCAGGTCGATGGCCTTGTCCGGCAACTGGCGGTCGGTGATATAGCGGTGGCTCAGCTTGGCCGCGGCGATGATCGCGCCGTCGCTGATGGTCACCCCGTGGTGCACCTCGTAGCGCTCCTTGAGGCCACGCAGGATGGCGATGGTGTCTTCCTCGCTGGGCTCGTCCACCTGGACCTTCTGGAAACGCCGCTCAAGCGCCGCATCCTTCTCGATGTACTGGCGGTACTCGTCCAGCGTGGTGGCGCCGACGCAATGCAGCTCGCCGCGTGCGAGTGCCGGCTTGAGCATGTTGCCGGCGTCCATGGCGCCATCCGCCTTGCCGGCGCCGACCATGGTGTGCAGTTCGTCGATGAACAGGATCACCCGGCCTTCCTGCTTCGACAGCTCGTTGAGCAGCGACTTCAGGCGCTCCTCGAACTCGCCGCGGAACTTGGCGCCGGCGATCAGCGAGCCCATGTCCAGCGACAGCAGGCGTTTGTCCTTCAGCCCGTCCGGCACTTCGCCGTTGACGATGCGCTGCGCCAGCCCCTCGGCGATGGCGGTCTTGCCGACGCCGGGCTCGCCGATCAGCACCGGGTTGTTCTTGGTGCGCCGTTGCAGGACCTGGATGGTCCGGCGGATTTCATCGTCACGGCCGATCACCGGGTCGAGCTTGCCTTCCTCGGCGCGCTTGGTCAGGTCGACGGTGTACTTGTCCAGCGCCTGGCGCGCCTCCTCGGCGTTGGGGTCATTCACCGCCTCGCCGCCGCGCAGGTTGTTCACCGCATTCTCTAGGGCCTTCTTCGACACGCCCTGGCCGAGCAGCAGTTTGCCCAGGCGGGTGTTGTCGTCCATCGCCGCGAGCAGCACCAGCTCGCTGGAGATGAACTGGTCGCCCTTCTGCTGGGCGAGGCGATCGGCCTGGTTGAGCAGGCGCGCCAGGTCCTGGGACAGGTTGACGTCGCCGGTGGGGTTCTGGATTTTCGGCAGCTGGTCCAGTTCCTTGGTCATCGCCTGCTTGAAGGCGTTGGTGTCGAAACCGACCTGGCGCAGCAGCGGCTTGATCGAGCCGCCCTGCTGGTCGAGCAGCGCCTGCATCAGGTGCAGGGGTTCGATGGCCGGATGGTCGAGGCCGACGGCGATGGACTGGGCGTCGGAAAGGGCAAGTTGCAGCTTGCTGGTCAAACGATCGATACGCATGGAATCACCTCGGTTGGCGCAGGCCGGTGCGACGAACTGCACCTCGAACGAAAACCTGCGGGATGCAGCTTAGATGAGGTCGAACGGCCGGGATTCAAGCGTGACGTGATTGACGCAGGTCAGCCGAAGGCTGGATGCGGCGAGGGACGCCGCTGGCGGGGCGATCCCCGCGTGCCGCACGCGGGGTCCTTGGCGGGTTTCAGTGATGTTCGCGGGTGGCGCGAAAGCGAATCTCCGGCCAGCGCTCTTCCATCAGACTGAGGTTGACGCGGGTCGGCGCCAGGTAGGTGAGGTGGCCGCCACCGTCGATGGCGATGTTCTCGAAGGCCTTGACCTTGAAGTCTTCGAGCTTCTTCTTGTCGTCGCACTCGATCCAGCGCGCCGACCAGACGTTGATCGCCTCGTAGGCGCACTCGACCTTGTATTCGCCCTTGAGCCGGCTGGCGACCACGTCGAACTGCAGCACACCGACCGCGCCGAGGATGATGTCGTTGCTGCGCTCGGGGAAGAACACCTGGGTGGCGCCTTCTTCGGCGAGTTCCTGCAGGCCCTGGCGCAATTGCTTGGATTTCAGCGGGTCCTTCAGGCGCACGCGGCGGAACAGTTCCGGGGCGAAGTGCGGGATGCCGGTGAAGCCCAGCGCTTCGCCTTCGCTGAAGGTGTCGCCGATCTGGATGGTGCCGTGGTTGTGCAGGCCGATGATGTCGCCGGCGTAGGCTTCTTCGAGCATCTCGCGCTCGGAGGAGAAGAAGGTCAGCGCATCGGCGATCTTCAGGTCCTTCTTCGTGCGCACGTGGCGCAGCTTCATGCCCTGCTCGTACTTGCCCGAGCAGATGCGCATGAAGGCGATGCGGTCGCGGTGCTTGGGGTCCATGTTCGCCTGGATCTTGAACACGAAGCCGCTGAATTTTTCCTCGGTTGGCTGCACCACGCGCTCGTGGGCGGCGCGCGGCAGCGGGCGCGGCGCCCAGTCGACCACCGCGTCGAGCACCTGATCGACGCCGAAGTTGCCCAGCGCGGTGCCGAAGAACACCGGGGTCAGCTTGCCGTCGAGGAATTCCTGCTGGTCGAATTCGTGGCAGGCACCCTGCACCAGTTCCAGCTGTTCGACGAAGCGTTCGTACTCGTCGCCCAGGTGCGCGCGGGCTTCGGCCGAATCGAGCTGTTCGATCACCTTGGTCTCGGTACGCTCGTGCCCGTGGCCCGGCGTGTAGACGATGATGCGGTCTTCGGAGAGGTGGTAGACGCCCTTGAAGTCGCGGTACGAACCGATTGGCCAGGTGATGGGCGCGGCCTTGATCTTGAGGACCGCCTCGATCTCGTCGAGCAGCTCGATCGGGTCGCGGATGTCGCGGTCGAGCTTGTTGACGAAGCTGACGATGGGCGTGTCGCGCAGGCGGCAGACATCCATCAGGGCGATGGTCCGCGGTTCGACGCCTTTACCGCCGTCGAGCACCATCAGCGCCGAGTCCACCGCGGTCAGGGTGCGGTAGGTGTCTTCGGAGAAGTCCTCGTGGCCGGGGGTGTCGAGCAGGTTGATCATGTGCTCGCGGTAGGGGAACTGCATCACCGAGGTGGTGATGGAGATGCCGCGCTGCTTCTCCATTTCCATCCAGTCGGAGGTCGCGTGGCGGTCGGACTTGCGCGATTTCACGGTGCCGGCCACGGCGATGGCCTTGCCCATCAGCAGGAGCTTCTCGGTGATGGTGGTCTTGCCGGCGTCCGGGTGGGAAATGATGGCGAACGTGCGGCGTTTGGCGACTTCGGCGGCCTGGGTGGTCATGCAAGAACCTGGGTGCGGAGCGATAAAAGAGGGCGCGAAGTATACAGGAGCGCGCCCCCCGGTTGTCGCCGGCCGCGACGAACATCCTGGCGCGACTGCCGGGGCGGCTACTGCGCCTCCAGCGCCGCCGCCAGGCTGAAACCGATCATCAGCGACCAGGGCATGCGCTCGACGCCGGTGGCGACCGGGGCGAACAGGCGCACGCGGTCGTTGCCTTCCAGATAGACGTGCGGCTTGCCGCTCTTCACCGCCTGGCGCGCCTCGGCGCTCAGGTCGTCGGCCGACTTGCCGAGGCGGGCGGCGTCCGGGTGGGTGACGTAGGACGCCGCGTTGGAGAGCAGCGCGAGGAAACCCACGCCAAGCGGTTTGCGCTGCGACAGGTCCTGCTGCAGCGCATCGAGGGAGAAGTCCGCGCCGAGCGTGCCGGCGAAACGCTCGCTGAACTTGAGCACCACCATCAGCGAGGTCATGCGTACCGTGCGGCCGTTCACCCGGTAATCGTAGGGCTCCATCATCACGTCCTGGCCGGTGCGCCGCGGCAGTTCGTACCAGTCGTTGAGCCCGGCACTGTCGTAGTCGGCCAGCGGTTCCAGACCGACGCTGCCCTGGCCGCGGTTCCAGTAGGGGATGAAGCGGCCGCTGGCGTCATGCCCCGGGGTGTTGGCGAACTCGGCGTCGCGGCCGTCGAGGGCGCCGGGCTCGATGCAGCAGGAATAGGCGAGCACGGCCCTGTCGGCGCGCAGGTAGGCGGCCATCACCGTGTTGATCGCCTGGCGCTCAGGGCCCTGGCGGGCATTCTTCAGGCTTTCGATGAAATGCTTGAGGCCGTACAGGGTCGCCTTCAGACCGGCGAAGCGCGTCTCCAGTCGCGCCGCTTCCTGCGCCGCCAGCAGTTGCGCGGTTTCCAGCAGTGACTCGCGCTCGGCCTTCTCCACGCCCTTCACGGCGTTGCCGGTTTCGTCGCTGATGGCCTTGACCATCGACGCGATGTCGCTGGTGGCGCTGGTGGTGCGCGAGGCCAGGGCGCGCACCTCGTCGGCGACCACGGCGAAGCCGCGTCCGGCGTCCCCGGCGCGCGCCGCCTCGATGGCCGCGTTGAGCGCCAGCAGGTTGGTGTGCTTGGCGACGTCGCGGATGACGTTGACGATGCTGTTGATCTTGTTGGCGTTGTGTTCGAGATCGGTGACCAGCTTCTTGATCTGGTTCATCGTGTTGTTCAGGGCGTCCTGTTCCGCTGGCGCACTGCCGGGGCGTACGGAGGGTCTTTCCACGAGCATCTCCAGGAGGCGGCTTGGGGCCGACGAGCGTCGGCGCAATCCCCAAGCAGCGAGCATGCCAGGGGCTTGCCGGCCTGCGGCGCCAGGCTCACACCGCGTTCGCCGGGGCCTGGCGAGCCGTGGCGGCATCGGCGGGCGCGGCGCGTGACCCGTTTCGGTGCAGGCGCCGCCGCACAGTCTCGTCCTGCGCCGTGCAGCATTTCGGGGCGGTGCGTGCGGAATAAAACACGTTTGCCGCCGGGCCTCTTAAACGGGCAATTTCCGATTGATCTCCCCCGGTGGTGGTCTTAAAGTTCGCGCCCGAACGTCCATGCTGGAAACGATCCATGCGGCTCAAGTACTGACGACGAGAGATTGCAGGCCGGTAACACCGGCCGACGATACTCGGCGACATGCCTTGGGAAGTAGGCGAACCAAAGTGGGGAAACGGATTAGGCGTTCGGGCTTCTAAGGAAGCCATCCCTTCGTACTTTTGTTGCTCTGCCAGTGGAGTTCCGCATGCCGATCCAGATCGAAGACTATTACCCGCGCGAAACCTTCAACAAGATGAAGGCGTTCGCCGACGGCCAGGAAACCCCGTTCGTGGTGATCGACACCGCGATCATCAGCAAGGCCTACGACGACCTGCGCGCCGGTTTCGAATTCGCCAAGGTCTACTACGCCGTCAAGGCCAACCCGGCCGTCGAGATCATCGAGCTGCTGCGCGACAAGGGCTCGAACTTCGACATCGCCTCGATCTACGAGCTGGACAAGGTGATGGCCACCGGCGTCTCGCCGGACCGCATCAGCTACGGCAACACCATCAAGAAAGCCCGCGACGTGCGCTACTTCTACGAGAAGGGCGTGCGCCTGTTCGCCACCGATTCCGAGGCCGACCTGCGCAACATCGCCAAGGCCGCGCCGGGCTCGAAGATCTACGTGCGCATCCTGACCGAAGGTTCGACCTCGGCCGACTGGCCGCTGTCGCGCAAGTTCGGCTGCAACCCTGACATGGCGCTGGATTTGCTGATTCTCGCCAAGCAACTGGGCCTGGTGCCCTACGGCCTGTCGTTCCACGTCGGCAGCCAGCAGCGCGACATCGACGTCTGGGATGCCGCCATCGCCAAGGTGAAGGTGATCTTCGAGCGCCTGAAGGAAGAGGACGGCATCACCCTGCAGATGATCAACATGGGTGGCGGCTTCCCGGCCAACTACATCACCCGCACCAACAGCCTGGAAACCTACGCCGAGGAAATCATCCGCTTCCTCAAGGAAGATTTCGGCGACGAGTTGCCGGAAATCATCCTCGAGCCGGGCCGTTCGCTGATCGCCAACGCCGGCATCCTGGTCAGCGAAGTGGTGCTGGTGGCACGCAAGTCGCGCACTGCCGTGGAGCGCTGGGTGTACACCGACGTGGGCAAGTTCAGCGGCCTGATCGAAACCATGGACGAAGCCATCAAGTTCCCCATCTGGACCGAGAAGAAGGGCGAGATGGAGGAAGTGGTGATCGCCGGCCCGACCTGCGACAGCGCGGACATCATGTACGAACACTACAAGTACGGCCTGCCGCTGAACCTGGCGATTGGCGATCGGCTGTACTGGCTGTCCACCGGCGCCTACACCACCAGCTACAGCGCGGTGGAGTTCAACGGCTTCCCGCCGCTGAAAGCCTTCTACCTGTAAGGCGCTGACGCTCGCTCGAAAGCCCCGCCTCGGCGGGGCTTTTTGTTGGGCGTGGGTGCGGTGCGCATGGCGCACCCTACGAAAGCCGCTCATCCGGCGCAGGGTGCGCCGCGCGCACCGCCGGTCCTCAGGCAGGCGGCGTTGCGTAACCACGCGGCTTCAGGCGTTTTCCAACTGCCGCTGCATGGCCTGGTATTCCCCGGCAACTTCGCGGATGCCCGGCAGCGCGGCTACTGACGCAAAAGCCCCGCCTCGGCGGGGCTTTTTGTTGGGCGTGGGTGCGGTGCGCATGGCGCACCCTACGAAAGCCGCTCCCATCCGGCGTAGGGTGCGCCGCGCGCACCGCCGGTCTCCAGGCCGGCGTTGCGTAACCACGCCGTTTCAGGCGTTTTCCATCTGCCGCTGCATGGCCTGGTATTCCCCGGCAACTTCGCGGATGCCCGGCAGCGTCGAGCCCAGGAGGACCTGACCCGCGCGCTCGATGAACCCCGGCGTGGCCGTGGTCAGCGCCTTGCGCAGCCAACCGATGGCTTCCTCCAGCCTGCCGTCCTCGGCCAGGGCGGTGGCGTGGTTGTACTGGCCGCGGAAATCGCCGCCCAGGGCTGCACGCTCGTACAGTTCCCGCGCCTTGGCCTGGTCGGCCGGCACCACGACGCCCTCGGCGTAGAAGCGCCCGAGGAGGTTCATCGACTTCGCGTGGCCCATCTCCGCAGCCTGGACGAACAGACGGAAAGCCTGCGCCATGTCCTGCGCAACGCCACGGCCACGGGTCAACAGCTGCGCGTAGTTGTAGAGGCCCCAGTCCAGGCCGAGCGCGGCGGCCCGCTGGAAGTGCCGCGCCGCTTCGACCAGGTCGATATCGCAGCCCCAGCCGTTTTCCAGGCAGCGGCCGACCATGTTCAGGGCCATCGGATTGTTCTGCGCGGCGGCGATGCGGAACCAGGTCAGCGCCAGCTTCTGGTCACGGGCGATGCCGCTGCCATCGAGAAGGATCTGCCCCAGGTGCGCCTGCGCGTCGGCATCGCCCTGTTCGGCGGCCAACAGCAGCAGCCGTGCACGGCGGCGCAGGTCGGCACTCATACTTCGGCCCAGCGGCGCAGCAGGTTGTGGTAGGTGCCGGTGAGGGTCAGCAATGACGGATGATCGGGCATGTCCGCGGTCAACCGCTGGATCGCCTGGTCCATCTCGAACAGCAGGGTGCGCTGGCTGTCCTCGCGAATCATGCTCTGGGTCCAGAAGAACGAGGCGTAGCGCGTGCCGCGGGTCACCGGCATGACCTTGTGCCGGCTGGTGCCGGGGTAGACCACCAGGTCGCCGGCGGCAAACTTCACCTGGCGCACGCCGTAGGTGTCCTCGATGACCAACTCGCCACCCTCGTACTCGTCGGGGTCGCTCAAGAACAGCGTGGAGGACACGTCGGTGCGCACCTGTTCCGCGCTTCCGCGGACCTTGCGAATGGCGTTGTCGATGTGAAAACCGAAGGTGCCGCCGTCGCGGTAGCGGTTGAACATCGGTGGGTAGGCCTTGTTCGGCAGCGCCGCGGAGAAGAACAGCGGGTGCTGCCAGAGCCGTTGCAGCATCGCCGAGCCGATTTCGCTGGCCAGCGGATCGTCTTCGGCCAACTGTTCGTTGGATTTCGCCTTCACCGACTGGTAACCGGCCGTGACACGCCCGTCGATCCATTGGGCGCCTTCCAGTGCCTGGCGAATGCGGGTGACTTCGTCACGGGTGAAGACGTGGGGAATGTGCAGCAGCATGGTGGCCGATCCAGAAAATTGAGTAAGGCGGAGCCGCATGTCGACATGCTTTGATGGTGCTCCAGACGCGAACGGAAAGCAGATGTGATTTTTTGCTAAATGGGAAAGAATTTCAATTGAAAACGTTTCTGCTCTGAAATAAATTGCGCTCCTTCAACAACGGGGGGGTAGACATGAAGTCTCAAAGCGCCAATGACGCGAACGTTTCAACGCAGCGGGTTCTCGCATCCGCGATCGGAGTTGCCATCACCGCCATGTCGGGAGGTCACGCGTTCGCCGCCGACGCGCCGAAGAAAGGCGAGGCGATCACCCTGGAAAGCGCCACTGCCGTGGGCGAGCAGGACCAGGAACAGAGCTACAAGGTGGACGAGGTATCCTCGCCCAAGTACACCGCTCCGCTGCGCGACACGCCGCAGACGATCACCGTGGTGCCCCACCAGGTTATCGAGGATCAGAACCTGCTGACCATGCGCGACATCCTCAGCACCGTGCCGGGCATCACCTTCGGCGCGGGCGAGGGCGGCGGCGGATACGGTGACAGCATCAACCTGCGCGGCTTTTCGGCGAACAACGACATTCAGGTCGATGGCGTGCGCGACAGCGCCCAGTACAGCCGCACCGACCCCTTCAACCTGGAACAGATCGAAGTCGTCAACGGCGCCAGCTCGGTGTACTCCGGCTCCGGCTCGGTGGGCGGCACGATCAACATCGTCACCAAGTCGCCTCAGCAGCGTGACTTCACCACCCTCAGCGGCGGGCTGGGCACCGACAACTACACGCGTGCCACGCTCGATACCAACCAGCACCTGAACGACACCACCGCCTTCCGCCTCAACCTGATGGCGCATGCCAACGACGCCCCCGGGCGGGACCACGAGGACTTCGAGCGCTGGGGCATCGCGCCGTCCATCGCGTTCGGGCTCGGCACGCCCACCCGTGTGACGGTCAGCTACGAGCACCAGAAAGACGACAACCTCCCGCAGTTCGGCGTGCCCATCTACAACGGCAAGCTGCTACCCGGCGTCGACTGGGACAATTACTACGGCTATCGCAACGCCAACAAGCAGGAAATCAGCACCGACGCCCTCAGCCTGAAACTCGAGCACGACTTCAACGACGCGGTGTCGATTCGCAACTTCAGCCGGGCGGCGCGCGTTCGTCAGGAAACCTGGGTTTCCGGCCCCGAAGGCGCTTCGACGGCGTGTCTGGCCACTGGCGTGACGCCTGCCGGTGGCGCTTGCGCCGGTACGCTTGCGCCCGGGTTCTTCCAGCCGAGCGGCGGTTCGCTGGGTAACGCGCGAGACACCGAAAACAGGATCTTCACCAACCAGACGGACGTGACCAGCAACTTCTCCACTGGCTTCATCGAACACACCCTGGTCACCGGGGTGGCCTTCACCCGCGAGGAATACGACGCGAAAACCGGCAACTGGATGCGCAACGCCGATGGCAGCTCGACCGGAATCGTTATCCCGCCCGTCAGCATCAGCGACCCCGAATCCTACTGGGGCGGTCCGATCAACTTCACCCGCACCGCGAAGATCGACGGCGAGCTGCACAACCGCGCGGCCTATGCCTTCGACACGCTGAAGTTCAACGAGCAGTGGGAGCTGAACGGCGGTGTGCGCTACGAGCGCAACGAGGGCAGTTCGAAGTCGGACGCCATCAATGCCACCACCGGTGCTGTCACGCCGGGCACTCGCTACCACAATAGCGACGACCTGACCTCCTATCGTCTTGGCCTGGTCTACAAACCTGCCGAAAACGGCAGCATCTACGTGGCCTACGGCAACACCAAGACGCCGTCGCAATCCTCGGTCAACGGCGGTTGCTTCAGCGCCGGGCGTGGCACCAACCCGTCCAGCAACAACTGCGACGCCGATCCGGAAAAATCCATCAGCTACGAAATCGGCACCAAGTGGGACTTCTTCCAGGACGCGCTGTCGCTGACCGCCTCGGTGTTCCGTAACGATCGGACCAACTACAAGGTGGCCAGCAACGACCCGAGCAACCTGTCCGGCGAGCAGGCGCTCGATGGCCAGGCACGCGTCGACGGCATCGCGTTGGGCGTATCGGGCTTGATCACCGAGAAGTGGAAAGTCTTCGCCAACTACACCTACCTGGACACCGAAGTGCTGCAGAGCGTCAGCGATTACACCCAGGAAACCACCGGCATCGACGCCCAGAAAGGCAATCCGCTGACCTTCACCCCCAAGCACGCCGCGAGCATCTGGACGACCTACGATCTGCCGTACAACCTGCAGCTCGGCTACGGTCTGACCACCCAGAGCAAGCAGTACCTGGCCAGCACCGACAACGCTCCGACGGCCTCCGGATATACCGTCCACCGCGCGATGCTCGGCTACAAGGTCAACCGCAATCTCGACCTGCGGCTGAACGTCAACAACCTGTTCGACAAGCACTACCTCACGCGCATCCGCAACAACGGCTGGGCAACACCGGGGGATGGCCGCGCCGCGATCCTGACCGCCAACTACAGCTTCTAGAGAGCTCCACGCCAAGCCCCGCTGCAGTTCGCTGCACCGGGGCTTTGTCGTACCCGGGCGGTGCTGCCGGGATAGGTAAGCAACAGGTAAATAGCGCGAGAAAACCCGCCTTTGAAAGTTTTTCTCAAATAGAATTTACTCCTGTTTGGCGCTGCCAAACGAATCATTCAATTCCACGCAGGGATGCGCGCGTCGCACTGCCCAGCCGCGCGAAGGTGACCCAGGTGTTCAAGAAAACGATCTTCCAGCTGCACTGGTTCTTCGGCATCAGCGCCGGCCTCGTGCTGGCGCTGATGGGGCTGACCGGGGCGATCTACGAGTTCCAGGACGAGATTCTCGAGCTGATCAATCCCCAGATGCAGGTCGAGCGCCGCGATGCGCAGGTGCTACCGCTGGGCGAGCTGGCAGCCAGGGCGCAGGCGCTGGAAGGCAAGACGGTGTCGGGCGTCTACCTGATCCTCGGCGACGGCGATCCGGCGCGGGTGTTCTTCACCCCGCCGCCGGGCGAACGGCGTGGCGCCATGCGTTTTCTCGATCCCTACACCGGCGATGCGATGGGCGAGCCGCGAGGCATGGGTTTCTTCGCCTTCGTACTGCAACTGCACCGCTTCCTCGCGGCTGGCGAGGTCGGCAAGCAGATCACCGCCGCCAGCACCCTGGCGCTGGTGTTCTTCTGCCTCTCCGGCCTCTACCTGCGCTGGCCGCGCAAGGCGCTGAACTGGCGCGCCTGGCTGACCCTGGACTGGGCGAAGAAGGGCCGCGCCTTCAACTGGGACCTGCATGCCGTGGCCGGCACCTGGTGCCTGGTGTTCTACCTCTGCGCGGCGCTGACCGGGCTCACCTGGTCCTACGACTGGTTCCGCGACGGCGCCAATCGCCTGCTCGGCGACGCGCCGACCGGACAGCAGGGCAAACGCGGTGAGGGCCGCGGCCGGCCTGGCGGGCAAACGCCGGGCGCCGCGCCGACAGCGGCCCCGGTGGTCGACTACGACCTGCTCTGGAACAGCATCCGGCAGACCGCCGGCGACCACCTGGCGGGCTTCAACCTGCGCCTGCCGCTGGCGGCAGGCCAGCCGGCCACGGTGTTCTACCTGCTCGACGATTCGCCGCACCCGCGCGCGCTGAACCAGATCCAGCTGGATACCGCGACCGGCAAGGTGCTGCGCCACGAGCGCTATGCCGACAAGAACCTCGGCCCGCAGCTGCTGATCAGCATCTACGCGCTGCACACCGGCGAGTATTTCGGCCTGCCCGGCCGCATCCTGATGATGCTGGCCAGCCTGGGCATGCCGCTGTTCTTCGTCACCGGCTGGCTGCTCTACCTCGACCGCCGCCGCAAGAAACGCGAAATTCGCGCGGCGCGTGTCGGCGTGGCCGGCGATTCGTCGGCGCAGGGCTGGCTGATCGGTTTCGCCAGCCAGAGCGGTCTCGCCGAACAGCTGGCCTGGCGCGCCGCCGGGCAGTTGCAGGCCGCCGGCGTCCCGGTGCAGGTGCAACCGCTGATGCGCATCGACGAACAGGCGCTGCGCCAGACGCGCAACGCACTGTTCGTGGTCAGCACCTTCGGCGACGGCGAGGCGCCGGACAATGCCCGTAGCTTCGAGCGCAAGATGCTCGGTCAGCGCCTCGACCTGGGCAGCCTGCATTACGCGGTGCTGGCGCTGGGCGATCGCCAATACCAGCAGTTCTGCGGGTTCGCCCGCCGCGTCGATGCCTGGCTGAGCGGCGCCGGCGCCCGCACGCTGTTCGACGCGGTGGAGGTGGATGACGGCGACAGCGCGGCCATCGCCGATTGGCAGCTGCGCCTGAACGAAGTCACCGGCACCCGTGGGCCGCTGGAGGTCGCGCCGGTGCCGTTCGACAGCTGGCCGCTGCAGCGCCGCGTCTGCCTCAACCCTGGCAGCCAGGGCGCGCCGACCTTCCTGGTCGGCCTGGCGCCACGCGCCGACTGGTGCGCCGGCGACATCCTCGAAGTGCTGCCGCGCCATCCGCCGGAGAAGGTGCGGCGCTGGCTCGACGGCCACGGTCTGGCCGCGGATGCGCCGGTGACGCTGGACGGGCTGGCCATGCCGCTGCTCGACGCGTTGTGCACGCGGCAACTGCCGGACAGCTTCGTCCACCTGGTCGGGCTGCACCCGCAGACGCTGCTGGACGCGCTGGTGCCGCTGGGCGTGCGCGAATATTCCATTGCCTCGCTGCCGTGCGACGGTGTGCTCGAGCTGATCGTGCGCCAGGAATTCCACCCCGACGGCAGCCTCGGCCTCGGCTCCGGCTGGCTCAGCGAACATGCGCCGCTGCACGCTGGGGTGCGCGCACGGGTGCGCCGCAACAGCGCCTTCCATGTCCCGGAGGATGACCGTCCGCTGATCCTGATCGGCAATGGCAGCGGCCTGGCCGGCCTGCGCAGCCTGCTCAAGGCGCGCATCGTCGCCGGCCAGCGGCGCAACTGGCTGCTCTTCGGCGAGCGCAACCGCGCCCACGACTTCTACTGCGCCGAGGAAATCCAGGCCTGGCTGGCGAGCGGCGAGCTGCAGCGGCTCGACCTGGCGTTCTCCCGCGACCAGGAGCGCAAGCGCTACGTGCAGGATGTGCTCGGGGAAAACCTCGACGAGCTGCGCCGCTGGCTGGAGCAGGGCGCTTCGATCTACGTCTGCGGCAGCCTGGTGGGCATGGCCGGTGGCGTCGATGCGCTGCTGCTGGAGGCGCTCGGCGAGCAGGGCCTGGCCGACCTCACCGAAGCCGGACGCTATCGGCGGGATGTGTATTGAGGTGGCGGCCCACCGTGCGCGTTTGGGGTGACGGTGGGTGAGTGAACGGTGGGCTGAAGCCCACCCTACAACTCGGAGCGGCGGCGTGCAGGGGCGATACGCCGTTACGCGACGCCGACCTCTCCGGCGTAATGGCAGGCGACCAGGCGCTCGTCCAGCGGGCGGAATGCCGGGACTTCCTGGCGGCAGCGCTCAGTCGCGTAGGGGCAGCGCGGGTGGAAGACGCAGCCGGACGGCGGATCGAGCGGGTTGGGCAGCTCGCCGCTGATCCTGATCTTCGGCCTGTTCGGGTCCGGGTGCAGGGTCGGTGTGGCCGACAGCAACGCCTGGGTGTAGGGGTGCAGCGGTCGGCCGTGAACGCGTTCGCTGGGGCCCAGTTCCATCGGCCGGCCGAGGTACATCACCAGCACCCGGTCGGCGACGTGCTGCACCACCGAGAGGTTGTGCGAGATGAACACGTAGGCGGTGCCGAACGCTTCCTGCAGGTCCATGAACAGGTTCAGCACCTGCGCCTGGATCGACACGTCCAGCGCCGAGGTCGGCTCGTCGGCCACCAGCACTTTGGGGTTCAGCATCATTGCCCGGGCGATGGCGATGCGCTGGCGCTGGCCGCCGGAAAACATGTGCGGGTAGCGCGGGTAGTGCTCGGGGCGCAAACCCACCTGGCGCATCATCGCCTGCACCTGTTCCTGGCGTTCGGCGCGCGACAGCCCGGTGTTGATCAGCAGCGGTTCGGCCAGCTGGTCGCCGATCTTCTGTCGCGGATTGAGCGAGGCGTAGGGACTCTGGAAGACCATCTGCACGTCGCGGCGCAGTTGCTTGCGCGCCGCCCTGCTGGCGCCGGCGACTTCCTGCCCGGCGATCTGCAGCGAGCCGGAGGTGGGCTGCTCGATCAGCGTCAGCGCGCGCGCCAGGGTCGACTTACCGCAGCCGGATTCGCCGACCACCGCCAGGGTCTGCCCGGCTTCCAGCGCGAAGGAGATGCCGTCCAGCGCGCGGACCACCGCATTTTCCCTGAACAGCCCGCGCGATACCTGGTAATGGCGGGCCAGGTCGCGGGCGACCAGAACGCTCATACGACCCCCTCCTGGTTACGCGGATGAAAGCAGCGCGCCAGGCTCTGCGCCTTGGCGTCCAGCGGCGGGCGCCGTGCCCGGCAATCGTCTTGCACGTAGGGGCAGCGCGGCGACAGCAGGCAGCCGTGCGGGCGGTCGTAACGGCCGGGGACGATGCCCGGCAGCGTCGCCAGCCGCCTCGCGCCCCGGCTGTGCTCGGGAATCGCCGCCAGCAGCGCCTCGCTGTAGGGGTGTGCCGGGCGCTCGAACAGCGTCGGGATGTGGCCGACTTCCACCGCTTCGCCGGCGTACATCACGCACACCCGCCGGGCGGTTTCGGCGACCACCGCGAGGTCGTGGGTGATCAGGATCAGCGCCATGCCGCGGTCGCGCTGCAGGTCCAGCAGCAGGTGCATGATCTGCGCCTGGATGGTCACGTCGAGGGCGGTGGTCGGTTCGTCGGCGATCAGCAGCTTGGGTTCGCCGGCAATCGCCATGGCGATCGCCACGCGCTGGCTCATGCCGCCGGAAAGCTGGTGCGGATAGGCGTCAAGGCGGCTCGCCGCGGCCGGGATTTCCACCCGTTCGAGCAACTCCAGCGCGCGTTGGCGGGCGGCGCGGCCCTTGAGGCCGAGGTGCTGGCGCAGCACTTCCTCGATCTGGAACCCCACCGTGTAGCTGGGGTTGAGCGCGGTCATCGGGTCCTGGAAGACCATCGCCAGGTCCTTGCCGACGATGCGCCGCCGCTGCCGTGGCGTGAGGCGCAGCATGTTGGTGCCGTCGAAGCGCAGGACATCCGCGCCGACGATGCCAGGCGCATCGACCAGGCCCATCAGCGCCAGCATGGTCACGGATTTGCCCGAGCCCGACTCGCCGACGATCGCCAGCACCTCGCCGGCCTCCACCGTGAGGTCCAGCGCATCGACCACCGGCGCCGCGTCGGCGCCGAAGCGCACGGAGAGGTTCTGGATTTCCAGCAGACTCATGGGGCGGCCTCCGTCATCAGGCGTGGCGCCCCTCGCAGGCTGGACGATTCATCCGCCCACCGTCGTGGGGGCTCGGCGAGGAGGTATCGGTGCGCGTGGCGCACCCTACGGGGAGAGGTGTTGTAGGGTGCGCCGTGCGCACCGGAGCCTCGCAGGAGGGACGACGATTCACCCGCCCACCGTCGTGGGGCCTCGGCGAGGGGGTATCGGTGCGCGTGGCGCACCCTACGGATACTGGCGCTGTAGGGTGCGCCGTGCGCACCGGAGAGGAATTCACTCATCAGGCAGCGTTCTTCAGTTTCGGGTCCAGCGCGTCGCGCAGCCCGTCGCCCATCAGGTTGATCGCCAGCACGCTGAGCAGGATGGTCAGGCCCGGCAACGAAACCACCCACCAGGCGCGCTCGATGTAGTCGCGCGCCGACGCCAGCATGGTGCCCCACTCGGGCGTCGGCGGTTGCACGCCGAGGCCGAGAAAGCCCAGCGCGGCGGCGTCGAGG